>NZ_JAJCXD010000012.1:0-40366 GCF_021056305.1 Actinokineospora sp. PR83 | reverse complement strand
ACCCCCGTCCCGCGCCCAGGCCGCGAGCGCGGCCCGCAGGGCGTCCCCGTCGCGGCCGGTGACCGCGAGCCGGTGCTCGTGCCGCGCCCGGGTGGTGGCCAGCGACAGGGCGACGTCCCCGGCGGTGCCGGGCGTGTCGGCGAGCCGCGCGGCCTGCCCGCGCAGGGCCTCCGGCGAGCGCGCCGAGAGCACCCAGGGCACAGCCGGGTCGATCCACTTCGCCGGTCCGCCGATGGCCGGGGCGGCCGGTGGGGCCTGTTCCAGGATGACGTGCGCGTTGCTGCCGCTGAACCCGAAGGACGACACACCGCACCGCCGCGGCCGGTCGCCGCTGTCCCACGGGCGCTGCCGGGTCAGCAGTTCGACCGCGCCGGTCGACCAGTCCACGTGCGGTGTCGGCGGTTCGGCGCGCAGGGTCGCGGGCAGGGTGCCGTGCCGCAGCGCCTCCACCACCTTCAGCACGCCGAGCACACCCGCCGCCGCCTGCGTGTGCCCCAGGTTGGACTTCAGCGAGCCCAGCCACAGCGGCCGGTCGCGGTCCTGCCCGTACGCGGCGATGAGGGCGCGGGCCTCCACGGGGTCACCGAGGGCCGTTCCGGTGCCGTGCGCCTCCACGGCGTCCACATCAGACGGTCGCAGGCCCGCGTCGGCCAGTGCGGCGGCGATGACCTCGCGCTGGGCCTGTTCGCTCGGCGCGGTGAGCCCGGCCGAGGCGCCGTCGGAGTTGATCGCCGACCCGCGCACCACGGCCAGCACCCGGTGGCCCTCGGCGCGCGCGGTGGACAGGCGCTCGACGAGCAGCACCCCGACGCCCTCGCTCCAGGCCGTCCCGTCCGCGCCCGCGCCGAACGGCTTCGGCCGCGCGTCGGGTGCCAGCCCGCGCTGCCTGCTGAAGGCGAGGAACGCCGCGGGCGTCGGCATGACCGCGACGCCGCCGACCAGGGCGCGGTCGCAGTCGCCGTCGCGCACCGCCCGCACCGCCAGGTGCAGGGCGACCAGCGAGCCGGACGACGCGGTGTCCACGGTGAGCGCGGGCCCGCGCAGGCCGAGGGAGTAGGCGATCCGCCCGGAGGTGACGCCCGCCGCGGTACCGGTGTGCAGGTGCCCCTCCGCGCCGTCGGCGTTGAGCAGACCCGGCCCGTACTCGTGCGACTCCGCGCCGACGAACACGCCGGTGGCGCTGCCGCGCAGGGTCGCGGGGTCGATCCGCGCGCGTTCCAGCGCCTCCCAGACGACCTCCAGCAGCAGCCGCTGCTGCGGGTGCATCGCCTCGGCCTCCCGCGGGGAGATCCCGAAGAAGCCCGCGTCGAACTCCGCCGCCCCGGCGAGGAACCCGCCCTCGCGCACGTAGCTGCGCCCCGGTGCCGCCGGGTCCGGGTCGTACAGCGCGTCGGTGTCCCAGCCCCGGTCGGTCGGGAACGGGCCGAACACGTCGCCGCCGTCGCACAGCAGCCGCCACAGCCGCTCGGGCGAGTCGACGCCGCCGGGCAGCCTGCACGCGGTGCCCACGACGACCACCGGGTCATTCATGCCGGTTCCTCCCATGACGCTCGGACCGCCCCACGCACTGGCAGGCACAACTGGGTCACAGCGACGCAGCGTATGGGCGGTGCAACCCGGTTTTCCCTACAGGAAGCGCGTTTCCGGCGGAGTGCGCGACCCGGCCCGGTCTAGGGAATTCCCACCCGCCGCGGTGGGACAAAAGACCCTCGGGGGCGCACGCGCCCGTGGAGCAGCCCGCCCGAAAGGTGTCATCCCCATGCCAGCAAGTCCGCGGCCGATCCTGTTCGTCAGCCTGCCAGAGAGTGGCCTGTTCAACCCGGTGCAGACGATCGCGGGCGAGTTCGCGCGGCGCGGCGTCGAGGACCTGTGGTACGCCACCGACGAGGAGCGCCGGGGCGACGTCGAGGCGCTGTCCGCCGCCTCCGAGGTCCACTTCGCCCCGCTGGGCGACGTGGTCCCGCAGCTCTCGGTCTCCACGTGGGACGACGACGTCTACGCCGAGGTGACCGGTCCGGACCGGTTCGCCGCGCACGCCGCCCTGATCCGGCACACCTACGACCCGGCGCTGCACGTGGCCAAGTACAAGCGCCTGGTGGAGATCGTCGACGAGGTCCGGCCCGCGCTGATGGTCGTCGAGAGCCTCACCGCGTACGCGGTGGACATCGCGATCACCCGCGGCATCCCGTTCGTGCTGGTGGTGCCATTCCTGCCCAGCAACTACGTCGTCTCGCCGGTCCCGTTCGGCCACAAGTACACCGGCGCCGACTTCCCGGTCCCGCACTCGGGGCTGTCCATCACGATGACGCCGCGCCAGCGCATCGCCAACCGCCTGTTCCGGTGGCGCACCCTGGGCATCTTCCTCGACCCGGCCATGATGCGGATGCTGCGCAAGGACAAGCGGACCCGCGCAGAGCTGGGCGTGGCGCCCGAGGCGCGCAAGTTCACCGCGAAGATCGACCACGCCGCGCTGGTGCTGGTGACCTCGCTGGCCGAGCTGGACTACCCGTTCACCGTGCCGGACAACATGCGCATGGTGGGCGCGCTGATCCCGCCGCTGCCGCAGGCCCCGGACGACGACAGCGGCCTGGACGGGTGGTTGACCGAGCGCGGGTCCGTGGTGTTCGTCGGCCTCGGCACCACCACCCGGCTGACCCGCGGGCAGGTCGCCGACTTCCTGGAGGTGGCCCGCCGGATGTCCGGCACGACCAGCTTCCTGTGGAAGCTGTCGCACGCCCAGCAGGAGCTGCTGCCCGACGGACCGCTGCCCGCGAACGTGCGCGTCGAGAGCTGGGTGCCCTCGCAGCTCGACGTCCTCGCGCACCCGAGCGTGAAGCTGTTCCTCACCCACGGCGGCGGCAACGGCTTCCACGAGGGGTTGTACTTCGGCAAGCCGATGGTCATCCGTCCACTGTGGGTGGACTGCCACGACACGGCGACCCGCGGCGCGGACTTCGGCGTGAGCCTGACGGTCGACCCGCACCGGGCCGGGGTGGACGACATCGAGCGGGCCCTCACCCGGGTGCTGACCGAACCCTCCTTCACCGAGCGCGCCCGGCACTTCAGCGGGCTGCTGCGCGCCGCGGGCGGCGCGGCGGCGGCGGCCGACCTGGTGCTGGACCTGCCCGCGCTGACCGAGACCCCGACCACCGACCACCGCGCGAGGACCTGATGGCGATCGAGTACCCCGTCTCCCGGCCCAGCATGACCGGGGCCGAACTGGCCTACGTGACCGAGGCGGTGACCAGCGGCTGGATCTCCGCGCACGGGTCCCACGTCCGGCGCTTCGAGGAGGAGTTCGCCCGGTACAACGCGGTGGCGCACGGCGTCGCGTGCTCGTCGGGCACCGCGGCGCTCACCCTCGCGCTGCGCGCCATGGGCATCGGGCCCGGCGACGAGGTGATCGTGCCGGAGATGACCTTCATCGCCTCCGCGTGGGCGGTCACCTACACCGGGGCCACGCCGGTGTTCGTGGACTGCCGCGACGACCTGGGCATCGACCCGGACCTGATCGAGGACAAGATCACGCCGCGCACGAAGGCGATCATGCCGGTGCACGTCAACGGCAGGCGGTGCGCCATGGACCGGGTCATGGAGATCGCCTTCGAGTACAACCTGCGGGTGGTGGAGGACTTCGCCGAGGCGCACGGCATCAAGCCGGTCGGCGACGTGGCCTGCTACTCCCTGTTCGCCAACAAGATCATCACCGCGGGCGAGGGCGGCATCTGCCTCACCGACGACAGGCACCTGGCCGGGCAGATGGCCCACCTGCGGTCCATGGCGTTCACCAAGAACCGCGACTACCTGCACAAGAAGATCGGCTACAACTTCCGGATGACCGCGCTGCAGGGCGCGGTCGCGCTCGCCCAGGCGGAGCGGATCGACGAGATCCTGACCGCGCGCAAGGAGATCGAGCGCCGCTACGACGAGGGCCTCGACGGCGTCGACGGCATCACCCTGATGCCGCAGCGCGACGTGCTGTGGATGTACGACCTGCGGGCCGAGCGCCGGGAGGAGCTGTGCGCGCACCTGGCGGCCGAGGGCATCGAGACCCGCGTGTTCTTCAAGCCGATGAGCCAGCAGCCGATGTACCGCGACCCGGTGTGGCCGGGGCTCAACGCCACGCGGTTCAGCGCGGACGGCGCCTACCTGCCGACCTACACCGACCTGACCGCGGCCGACCAGGACTTCATCATCGGCCGGGTCCGCGCCTTCTACGGCGCGAAGTGATTGGGGTGTTGTGCACATGACGGTTTCCGACCAGGACATCACGGCGTTCCCGGTCCGGGTGCCCGGCGCGCCCTACCCGCCGTGCCCCTACGCGGAGTTCCGCGAGCGGCCCGGCCTGGTCCGCTCGGAGCTGCCCACCGGGAGCAGGGTGTGGCTGGTGACGCGGCACGAGGACGTGCGCGCGGTGCTGACCGACCGCCGGATCAGCTCCAACCCGGCCCGCGAGGGCTTCCCCAGCGTCGCCAGGACCGGTGGCGTGCCGAGCCAGGAGCAGATCCCCGGGTGGTTCGTTGGCATCGACCCGCCCGAGCACGACCGGTTCCGCAAGGCGCTGATCCCGGAGTTCAGCGTGCGGCGGATCAAGGAGTGGCGGCCGCTCATCCAGGAGACGGTCGACCGCTGCCTGGACCGGATGCTGGAGCTGGGCGGTTCGGCCGACCTGGTCGCCGAGTTCGCCCTGCCGGTGCCGTCCCTGGTCATCTCCACCATGCTGGGCGTGCCGTTCGTGGACCGGGACTTCTTCGAGTCGCGCACCAGGACGCTGGTGGACCTCAAGGCCAGCACAGAGGACGAGCGCGACCTGGCCGTGCGGGAGCTGCTGCGCTACATCGGCAGGCTCATCGCGCTGAAGCAGAAGCGACCGGGTGAGGACCTGGTGTCCCGGCTGCTGGCCACCGGCGTGCTCAGCCCGCAGGAGCTGACCGGCGTCATCATGCTGCTGCTGATCGCCGGGCACGAGACCACCGCGAACAACATCGCGCTGGGTGTGGTCACCCTGCTGTCGAACCCGCGGTGGATCGGTGACGAGCGCGTCGCCGACGAGCTGCTGCGCTACCACTCGGTAGCCGACCTCGTCTCGCTGCGGGTGGCGGTCGAGGACGTGGAGATCGGCGGCCAGCTCATCCGGGCCGGGGAGGGCATCATGCCGCTCATCGCGGGCGCCAACCGCGACCTGGCCGCCTTCGAGCGGCCCGACGAGTTCGACCCGAGCAGGTCCGCGCGCCAGCACGTGGCCTTCGGCTACGGCGTGCACCAGTGCCTGGGGCAGAACCTCGTCCGGGCCGAGATGGACATCGTCTACCGGACGCTGTTCCGGCGGGTGCCGACGCTGGCGATCGACGCCGACGTCGACGCCCTGCCGTTCAAGTACGACGGCACCATCTTCGGCCTGCACGCGCTGCCGGTCCGCTGGTGACCACGAGAGGAGCGGGAACATGAGGATCGATGTG
This sequence comes from Actinokineospora sp. PR83, assembly GCF_021056305.1. NCBI lineage: Bacteria > Bacillati > Actinomycetota > Actinomycetes > Pseudonocardiales > Pseudonocardiaceae > Actinokineospora > Actinokineospora sp. PR83. The sequence goes on along the minus strand of NZ_JAJCXD010000012.1, from coordinate 34,907 downwards.
GACCCCGGGCGCTGCGTCGGCGCGGGCCAGTGCGTGCTGGCCGCGCCCGCGCTGTTCGACCAGGACGAGGCGGCCATGGTGGTGCTGCTCAACGGCAACCCCGCGGGCGCCGAGGTCGACGCCGCCCAGGACGCGGAGAACGTCTGCCCGTCCGGGGCGATCACGCTGACCCCCTGAGCCGGGTACGGCGAAGCCCCGGTCCCGTTCGGGACCGGGGCTTCGCCGTGCTCGGCTGTCGTCGTCGGGTCGCACCGCACGGCCCACCGGACAGCCACACCGCGGTCGACCGGGTCCGGCTCCGATGGCGGCCGGTCGACCGCGGCGGGTCACCTCACAGGGTGGCCAGCCACTCCTTCATGGCCGCCGCCGTGGCCGGGGAGTCCTGCTGGGCCAGGGAGAAGTGGTCCGCCTCGATGGTCAGCACCGCGTCCGCCGGGACCAGCAGCCGCTGCTGCTCGTGCTCGGTGCTCGCGTCGGCGGTGTCGAACAGCGGCCTGGCGCACCGCACCAGCAGGGTCGGGGCGGTGGTCGGCGGGGCGTCCAGGGCGGACATGCGGTTGAGGTACCGCGCCATGGCCGAGAGCCGGGTGCTGTCCACCGCCACCGACGGCGAGTCGATCTCCTCGGTGAACATCCTGGCCAGCACCTGGTAGTCGATGGGGTCCTCCCGGTTGTGCCGCACGCTGAGCGTGTCGAGCATGATCACGCCGTCGGCGCGCACACCCCACATCTGCTCCAGCAGACCGGAGACGGCCAGCGCCAGGGCACCCCCCGAGGAGTGGCCGACCAGGACGAACGGGTCGCCGTCGCCCGCGTGCAGCACGCTCTCCGCGGCGGCGCGGGCGATGGCCAGGGCCGAGGTGGGCAGGCTCTCCCCCGCCGCGAAGCCGACCAGCGGGAGCGCCTGCACCGTGCGCTCGCCCCGGAAGTGGGCGGCGACGCGCGCGTACTGGTGCACCCCGCCGGTGAGCACGGGCGCGCTGAGGCAGATCAGCCTCGGCCCGGTCGGGCCCTCCGCGAGCGTGACCGGTGCGGGCAGCTCGTCGAGCTCCGCGGGGGTGTCGAACTCCGGGCGCAGGTCGGCGATGGCCTTGAGCACCGTCCACCCCCGCTCGATCTTGCCGTCGCGCACGGCGTCGAAGAACATCCGCCCGATCGTGTCGGACGGGGAGCCGCCCGGGGTGGGCGCCGACAGGTCCACCTGGCCCGCGAGCTGCCCGCGCAGCCACCGCGCCAGCTCCGCGGGCGTCTTGTGGTCGAACACGACGGTGCTCGGCAGCCGCAGGCCGACCGTGTCGGCGAGGCGGTTGCGCAGTTCGACCGACATCAGCGAGTCGAAGCCGGATTCCAGGAAGTCGCGCTCCGGGTCGATCTCGCTCGCGTCGGCGTGCCCCAGCACGGCCGCCGCGTAGCCGGAGACCAGTTCGTGCAGCACCTCCTCCTGCCCGGCGGGGGACAGCCCGCGCAGCCGGTCGCGCAGCGTCGTGGTGGACACCTCGGCCGCGTCGGCGGCGGTGCGCCGCCGGGGGGCTCGCAGCAGGCCGCGCAGCGCCGGGTGCGTGCCGGGGCCGCCCTGGGCCCCCGCCTTCACCGCCAGCGGCACGAGCAGGGTCTCCTCGGTGGCCGTCGCCGCGTCGAACAGGGCCATGCCCTGCTCGACGGTCAGCGGCGTGGAGCCCGAGTTGGCCATCCGCCGCAGGTCCGCCTGCGACAGCGACCCGGTCATGCCCGCGTCCTGCGCCCAGGCGCCCCAGGCCAGCGACAGCGCCGGGCGGCCCGCGGCCCGCCGCCGGGCGGCGAGCGCGTCCAGCGCGGCGTTGGCCGCCGCGTAGTTCCCCTGCCCCGCGCTGCCCAGGACACCGGAGATCGACGAGAACAGCACGAACGCGTCCACGTCCCCGGCCAGTTCGTCCAGGTGCTGCGCGGCGTCCACCTTGGGCCGCAGCACCGCCGCCAGCCGCTGCGGGGTGAGGGTGGTGAGGACACCGTCGTCGAGCACGCCCGCCGTGTGCACGACCGACCGGACGGGGTGTTCGGCCAGCAGCGCGGCCACCGCGTCGCGGTCGGCCACGTCGCAGGCGACCAGCGCGACGTCCGCGCCGTGCCCGGTCAGCTCGGCCACCAGCTCCCGGGCGCCGGGGGCCTGCTCGCCGCGCCTGCTCACCAGCAGCAGCTCGCGTACACCGCGGGCGGTGACCAGGTGCCGCGCGAGCGCGCTGCCCAGGCCGCCGGTGCCGCCGGTGATGAGCACCCGGCCGTGCGGGTCCCAGGTCCTGGGTTCCGGCGCGGCGTCGAAGCGGGCGAGCCGGGCCACGGCGGCGGCGCCGCCGGTGAGCACGGCCTGCGTCTCGCCGTCGGCCAGCAGGGCGGGCGCGGCGGCCACGAGCGCCGTGGACGCGTCGGTGCCGTCCACGTCGAGCAGCAGGAACCGGCCGGGGTTCTCGGCCTGGGCGGCCCGCACCAGGCCCCAGGCACCGGCCGCCGGGACGTCCGCGCCGGACACCGCGCCGGAGGTGGCGAACACCAGCGGCACGTCGTCGGCGCGCTCGTCGGCCAGCCACGCCTGCACCGCCGCGAGCGCGGCGGCCGTGGCCTCCTGGACGGAGTCGCCGGTGATCGGGGCGAGCACGAACTCCGGGCGGGCCGCGAGGACGGTGGCCGCGGTGTCGCCGTAGGCGATGACCCGGCAGCCCGCGCGGACCAGGGCCTCACCGAAGCCGGAGGTGTCGACGCCGAGGACCGCCCAGGTGCGCCCGGTCACCGGCGAGGTCGGCACCGGGACCCAGTCGAGGCGGAACAGCGAGTCGGACCCGCGGCGCACCGGACCGGCCGCGACCGGCTCGCGCAGCGCCAGCGAGGCCACCGACAGGACCGGCAGGCCCGCGGCGTCCACCGCCGCGACGGCCACGGCGTCGCCGCCGAGGGAGGTGACCGCCACCCGCAGCAGCGCGGGACCGGAGGCGTGCAGCGAGACGTCCTGCCAGGAGAACGGGGCCAGCACCCGGCCGTCGGCCTCGGGCAGGAACGCCACGGCCTGCACCACCGAGTCCAGCAGCGCCGGGTGCACGCCGAACGCGTCGGCGTCGGTCACCGAATCGGGCAGGGCCACCTCGGCGAACACGGTGTCCCCCGCCCGCCAGGCCGCGCGCAGGCACCGGAACACCGGACCGTACTCGGCGCCGTCGTAGTGGTGGGCCAGGTCGACCGGTTCGGCGTCGGCGGGCGGCCACGGCACGGCCGCGCCCACCTGCGCGTCCGCGCCGAGCACACCGCTCGCGTGCGGCGTCCACGGGTCCGCGCCGCCCTCGGGGCGGGAGAACACGGCGACGGGGCGGCGGCCCCGCTCGTCGGGGGCGGCGACCCGCACCTGCACCGCGACCCCGCCCGCCTCGGGCAGCGCCAGCGGGGCGGCGATCGTCAGCTCCTCCACGGCTTCGCAGCCCGCCTCGTCGGCCGCGCGCAGCGCCAGCTCCAGGAAGCCGGTGGCGGGGAGGGCGACGCCCCCGGCGACAACGTGGTCGGCCAGCCACGGGTGGGTGGCCAGCGACAGCCGCCCGGTGAGCACCAAGGCGCCGTCGTCGTCCGCGAGCGCCACGGCGGCGCCGAGCAGCGGGTGCGCCACGGGGTCCAGCCCGGCCCCGGTGACGTCCGCCGCGCCGGAGCGGGCCCGCGGCCAGTAGCGGGCGTACTGGAAGGCGTAGGTCGGCAGGTCCACCGGCCGGGCCCCGGGCAGGAGCGCTTCGAGGTCCACGGGCACGCCGCGCACGTGCAGCGCGGCCAGCGCCGCGACGGCCGACTCCTCCTCGGGGCGGTCCCCGCGGAGCAGCGGCACCGTGACAGCACCTTCGACCGCACCGGACACCATCGCCGACAGCGTGCCGTCGGGGCCCAGTTCCAGGAAGGTGGTCACCCCGCCGTCGACCATGGCCGCGACCGTGTCCGCGAACCGGACGGGCTCGCGCACGTGCCGCACCCAGTACCCGGGGTCGGTCGGGGCACCGCAGACCAGCCCGGGCGCGGGCGGCGCGAAGGCGACGTCGGCGATGGCGGCGGCGAAGCCGTCCAGCATCGGGTCCATCAGCGGGGAGTGGAAGGCGTGCGAGACCGCGAGCCGCTTGTGCTTCCAGCCGCGCTCGACGGCCACGGCGGCGACCTCCTCGACGGCCGCCGCGGCACCCGAGACGACCGTGGCCGCTGGGCCGTTCACCGCGGCGAGCGCCGCACCCTCCGGCAGCACCGCGAGCAGGTCGGCCTCCGAGGCGGCCACGGCGAGCATCGCGCCGCCCCCCGGCAGCGCCTGCATCAGGTTCGCGCGCGCCGACACCAGGCGACCCGCGTCCGCCAGCGACAGCACCCCGGCCACGTGCGCGGCGACGACCTCTCCCAGCGAGTGCCCGCCGACGAAGTCGGGCGTGACGCCCCAGGACTCCACCAGCCGGTACAGCGCGACCTCCAGCGCGAACAGCGCGGGCTGCGCCCACCCGGTCCGGTCCAGCGCCTCGACGTCGGTGCCCCACACCACGTCCCGGACCTCGGCGCCCACCGCGGCCACCGCGGCGTCGAAGGCCTCGGCGAACACGGGGTACCGCCGGTACAGCTCGCGGCCCATGCCCAGGCGCTGCGAGCCCTGCCCGGTGAACACGACGCCGAGCCTGCCGCGCGCGGCCGTCCCCGCCACCACCCCCGGGGCGCCGCCGCTCGTGCTCCAGGCCGACAGCGCCGCGGCCAGGTCGCCCGCGGTGGTGCCGGTGGCGGCCACCCGGTGCTCGAACCGGCTGCGCCGGGCCAGCGCGACCGCCACGTCCGCCGCGCGCCACCCCGGCTCCCGCCCGACGCGCTGCACCAGCGCGGCCACCTGGTCGCGCAGGGCCGCGGCGGACTTCGCCGACACCACCCACGGCACGACCGCGGCCTCCCCGGCGGGCTCGGGCACCTCGGCGCCGTCGGGGGCCTGCTCCAGGATCGTGTGCGCGTTGGTGCCGCTCACCCCGAACGAGGACACGCCCGCCCGGCGCGGGTGCCCGGTCTCCGGCCACGGCACGGCCGCGGTCGCCAGCTCCACGGCACCGCCGGTCCAGTCCACGTGGGACGACGGGGCGTCCACGTGCAGCGTGCGCGGCACCACGCCGTGCCGCATCGCCATCACCGCCTTGATCACCCCGGCCGCGCCCGCCGCCGCCTGGGTGTGGCCGATGTTGGACTTCACCGAGCCCAGCAGCACCGGCCGCTCCCGGTCCTGGCCGTAGGTGGCCAGCAGGCTCTGCGCCTCGATCGGGTCACCCAGCCTGGTGCCGGTGCCGTGCGCCTCGACAACGTCCACTTCAGCGGCGGCAAGACCGGCACTGGCCAGCGCCTGCTGGATGGCCCGCTGCTGCGAGGGCCCGTTGGGGGCGGTGAACCCGTTGGAGGCGCCGTCCTGGTTGACCGCCGAGCCGCGCACGACCGCCCACACGGGGTGGCCGAGGCGCTGGGCGTCGGACAGCTTCTCCAGCACGAACACGCCGACGCCCTCGGACCAGCCGGTGCCGTCGGCGCTGTCGGCGAACGCCTTGCACCGGCCGTCGGAGGCCAGCGCGCCCTGCCGGGTGAAGCCCGCGAACCGCAGCGAGGTCGACATGACCGTCACCCCGCCCGCCAGCGCCAGGTCGCACTCCCCCGCCCGCAGCGCCTGGGCGGCCAGGTGCAGCGCCACCAGCGACGACGAGCACGCGGTGTCCACGGTGACCGCGGGCCCCTCCAGGCCGAAGGTGTAGGCCAGGCGCCCGGCGATGGCGCTGGCCGCGATGCCGGTGCCCGCGTGGCCCTCCGAGTCCGCCACGGAGTTGAACACCAGCGAGGCGTAGTCCTGCCCGTCGGTGCCCGCGAACACCGCGGTCCGGCTGCCGCGCAGCGCGGTCGGGTCGATCCCCGCCCGCTCGAACGCCTCCCACGCGGTGTGCAGCAGCAGCCGCTGCTGCGGGTCGATCACCAGGGCCTCCCGCGGGGAGATGCCGAAGAAGCCCGCGTCGAAGTCGGCCACGTCCCGCAGGAAGCCGCCGCGCAGGGTGGCGCTGTGCCCGGGGCCCTCGCCCGCGAGCAGGTCGAGGTCCCAGCCGCGGTCGGTCGGGAAGGGCACGATCCCCTCCCCGCCGTCCGCGACCAGCTCCCAGAGCTGCTCGGGGGTGCTGACGCCGCCGGGGAACCGGCACGCCACCCCGACGATCGCGACCGGCTCGTGGCGGCCGGACTCGACCTCCTGGAGCCTGCGCCGGGTCTGGTGCAGGTCGGCCGTCACCCACTTCAGGTACTCGACCAGCTTGGTGTCCTCGGCCGGCTTGGTGTCCTCGGGCATGGCGGATGGAACCTTCCTGTGCGGGACCGGCGGGTCAGCGCTCGCTCTGCCGACCGAGTTCGTTGTCGATGAAGGCGAAGATCTCGTCGGTGCTGGCCGACGACAGTTGCTCGGTGACGGCCGCGCCGTCGGTCCGTCCGGTGGTGGTGCTCCAGCGGGCGGACAGGCCGTGCAGCCGGGCCGCGATGCCCGCGCGGGCGACCGGGTCCGGGTCGGCACCGGCCAGCGCGGCCTCCAGCCGGTCCAGTTCGGCGACCAGGTCCGGGCCGCGCACCGCGGCGGCACCACCGCCCAGCCGGGACAGCAGGTGCCCGGCCAGCTCAGCGGGCGTCGGGTAGTCGAAGACCAGGGTCGCCGACATCCGCAGCCCGGTGACCGCCGCGAGCCGGTTGCGCAGGTCCACCGCGGTCAGCGAGTCCATGCCCAGGTCGCGGAACTCCCGGTCGTCGCCGACGTCCTCGGTCGAGGGGTGGGCCAGCACCGCCGCCACCTCCGCGCGCACCAGGTCGAGCACGAACCGGCCGCGCGCCCGCTCGTCCAGCCCGGCGATCCGGTCGGCGACCGGCACCGCGGGGGCGGTGTCGGCCGCCGTGCGCCGCCGGGGTGCGCGCACCAGGTCGCGCAGCAGCGGGTGCGGTGCGCCGGTGCGGGCACCCCGGCGCACGGCCAGCGGCACCAGCACCGGTTCACCGGCCGCGGTGGCCGCGTCGAACAGCGCGAGGCCCTGCGCCACGGTGAGCGGCGCCGACCCGGAGTCGGCCATGCGCCGCAGGTCGGTCTGGGTCAGCGCGCCCGTCATGCCCGCGTCCCGGGCCCACGGGCCCCAGGCCAGCGACAGGGCGGGCAGGCCCGCCGCGTGCCGCTGCCTGGCCAGTGCGTCCAGGGCGGCGTTGGCGGCGGAGTAGTTGGCCTGCCCGGGGCTGCCCAGGGTGCCCGCGACGGAGGAGAACAGGACGAACGCGTCCAGGTCGGCGGTCAGCTCGTGCAGGTTGCGGGCCGCGTCCACCTTGGGCCGCAGCACGGTGTCGAGCCGCTGCGGGGTGAGCGTGGGGACGGTGCCGTCGTCCAGGACACCCGCGGTGTGCACCACGGCGGTCACCGGGTGCTCGGCGGGCACCCCGGCCAGTACCTCGGCCAGGGCCGCCCGGTCGGCCGCGTCGCAGGCGGCGATGGTGACGTCGGCGCCGTGCGCGATCAGCTCGGCCTCCAGCTCCCGCGCGCCCGGGGCGTCCGGGCCGCGGCGGCTGACCAGCAGCAGGTGCCGCACCCCGCGCTCGGCGACCACGTGCCGGGCCAGGTGCGCCCCGAGCCCACCGGTGCCGCCGGTGATGAGCACCGTGCCCGCGCTGTTCCACTCGGGCACGGCCGCGTCGCCGGTGAACCGGGCGAGCCGGGCCACGCGCACGCCGCCGTCGTCCAGCACCGCCTGCGTCTCGCCCTCGGCCAGCAGCCGCGGGGCCACCGCGAGCAGCGGCCACGCACCGGCCGCCGCGTCGAGGAGCAGGAACCGGCCGGGGTTCTCGAACTGCGCGGTGCGCACCAGCCCCCACACGCCCGCCGCCGGGAGGTCCGCACCGGACACCGCGCCGTCGGTGACGAACACCAGCGGCACGTCGTCGGCGCGCTCGTCGGCCAGCCAGTACTGCACCAGTTCCAGCGCGGTGGTGGTGGCGGCCAGCGCGGAGTCACCCGTGATCGGCGCGAACACCGCGTCCGGCCGGGTTTCCAGCGCGCTGTCGGCGGTGTCGTGGCGCACGGCGCCGGGCAGGCCGCCCGGGTCCGCGCCGAGCACGGCGAAGCGGCGACCGGGAACCGGCGCGGCCTCGAACGGCGTCCAGTCCACCCGGAACAGCCAGTCCGGGCGCCGGGCCGCGTCCTCGGCCGACGGCGCGCGCAGCACCAGCCTGCCCGCGGTCACCACCGGCAGGCCCGCGGCGTCCACCGCCTCGATGCCCACGGCGTCGGTGCCCGCGTGGGTCAGCCGCACGCGCAGCGCCGTAGCGCCGGTGCGGTGCAGGGCCAGGTCTTCCCAGGAGAACGGCAGCACGCCGCTGCCGCCGTCGGGTGACCCCACCCAGCCCACGGCGTGCAGCACGGCGTCCAGCAGCGCCGGGTGGATGCCCAGCCGGTCCACGCCGCGCGCCGGGGCGGGCAGCGCCACCTCGGCGAACACCTCGCCGCCGCGCCGCCACACCGCGCGCAGGCCCCGGAAGGCCGGGCCGTAGTGGCCGCTGTCGTAGAAGTCGGTCAGGTCGACCGGGTCGGTGCCCGGCGGCGGCCAGGCCCCGGCCACGAAGTCCGGCGCGCTCTCGCGGGCGCCGGTGCCCAGGGTGCCCGTGGCGTGGCGCACCCACTCGCCGCCGTGCTCGGCGTCGCGCGAGTGCACACCGATGGCCCGCCTGCCGTTGTCGTCGGCGGCGCCGACGCGCACCTGGACGGCCACCCCGCCGTGCCGGGGCAGTTCCAGCGGCGCGGCCAGGGTCAACTCCTCCACCAGGTCGGCGCCCACCTCGTCGCCCGCGCGCAGGGCCAGCTCGGCGAACCCGGTGCCGGGGAACAGGATCCGGCCGGAGATGACGTGGTCGGCCAGCCACGGCAGGGTCGACAGAGACAGCCTGCCGGTCAGCACCGCGCCGCCGTCGTCGGCCAGGTCCACCGCGGAGCCGAGCAGGGCGTGGCCGAGTGCGGCCTGCCCGATGGCGGCGGCGTCGCCGGTGCCCGCGGACTCCGGCCAGAACCGGTCGTGCTGGAAGGCGTAGGTGGGCAGGTCCACCGGTCGGGCGCCCAGCGGTCCGAAGAACGCGGGCCAGGTGACGTCCTCGCCGCGGGCGAACAGCCCGGCCAGCGCGGCCACGGCCGTGGTCTCCTCGTCGCGGCCCGCGCGCAGCACGGGCACGGCGGCGACCGGGTCCGGTGCGGCGTCGCCGACCATCGCGCACAGCGTGGCGTCCGGGCCCAGCTCCAGGAAGGTGGTCGCCCCCGCGGCCAGCAGCGCCCGCACGCCGTCGCCGAACCGGACCGGTTCGCGGACGTGGCGCACCCAGTAGCCGGGGTCGCGGACCAGTCCCGGTTCCACCACCGCGCCGGTCACGTTGGACACCAGCGGGATCTCCGGGTCGCCGAACCCGGTGCCCGCGACGGCGGCGGCGAAGTCCGCCACCATCGGGTCCATCAGGGGTGAGTGGAAGGCGTGCGAGACGGTGAGCCGCTTGTGCTTCCAGCCGCGCTCGGTCGCGGTGTCGGCGATGCGCTCGACGTCGGCCGCGACGCCCGCCACGACCACCGCGCGCGGGCCGTTGACCGCGGCGATCGACACCGACGGCACCAGCAGCGGTGTGACGTCCTCCTCGGTGGCGGCCACCGCGAGCATCGCACCACCTGCGGGCAGCGCACCCATGAGCGTCGCCCGCGCGGCCACCAGGCGGCAGGCGTCGGGCAGGTCCAGCACACCGGCCACGTGCGCGGCGGTGATCTCGCCCAGTGAGTGGCCCGCGACCAGGTCAGCGCGCACCCCCCAGGACTCGACCAGCCGGTAGAGCGCCACCTCCACCGCGAACAGCGCGGGCTGCGACCAGTTGGTGGCGTTGAGGACCTCCGCGTCCGAACCCCACACCACGTCCCGGAGCGAACCCGGCAGGTGCCGGTCCAGTTCGGCGGCCACCTCGTCGAACGCCGCCGCGAACACCGGGAACCGCTCGTGCAGACCGCGACCCATGCCCAGGCGCTGCGAGCCCTGGCCGGTGAACAGCACGGCCAGCTTGCCCGGCCGCCCCGCGGTGCCGGTCACCACACCGGGCGCCGCGTCCCCCGCGACCCAGGCCGCCAGCGCCCCTGCCAGTTCGGCGCTGTCGCGACCGACGACGACCGCGCGGTGCTCCAGCGCGGACCGGCCGGTGGCCAGCCCGGCCGCGATGTCGACCGCGGCGGGCGCGGCCGTCCCGACGTGCCGCACGAGCCGGGTGACCTGGTCGCGCAGCGCGGGCAGCGTGCGGCCGGAGACGACCCACGGCACGACCGCGTCCCGGACCGGGCTCTCCTCCGCGGAGACCTGGTCGGGGGCCTGCTCCAGGATGGTGTGCGCGTTGGTGCCGGAGATGCCGAACGAGGAGACCGCGGCCCGGCGCGGGTGCCCGCGGCGCGGCCACGGCACCTGCTCGGTGAGCAGCTCCACCGAGCCCGCCGACCAGTCCACGCGCGCGGACCGGGTCTCGGCGTGCAGGGTCTTGGGCAGCAGGCCGTGCCGCATCGCCATGACCACCTTGATCACACCGGCGACCCCGGCCGCGGCCTGGGTGTGGCCGATGTTGGACTTGACCGAGCCCAGCAGCAGCGGGGTCTCCCGGTTCTGGCCGTAGGTGGCCAGCAGCGCCTGCGCCTCGATCGGGTCGCCCAGCGAGGTGCCGGTGCCGTGCGCCTCGACGGCGTCCACGTCGTTCTCGGTCAGGCGCGCGTTGGCCAGCGCCGCCCGGATCACCCGCTGCTGCGAGGGACCGCTCGGCGCGGTGAACCCGTTCGACGCGCCGTCGGAGTTGACCGCCGACCCGCGCACCACGGCGAGCACCCGGTGGCCGTTGCGGCGCGCGTCGGACAGCCGCTCCAGCAGCAGCACCCCCACGCCCTCGGCCCAGCCGGTGCCGTTCGCCCCGTCGGAGAACGCCTTGCAGCGCCCGTCCGGGGCCAGCCCGCCCTGCCGGGAGAACTCGACCAGCGCGCCGGGGGTGCTCATCACGTTGACACCGCCCGCCAGCGCGAGCGAGCACTCCCCCGCGCGCAGGGCCTGCGTCGCCGAGTGCAGCGCCACCAGCGACGACGAGCACGCCGTGTCCACGGTGACCGCGGGTCCCTCCAGGCCCAGGGTGTAGGACAGGCGCCCGGACATCGCGCTGGCCGCGATGCCGGTGCCCACCTCGCCGGTGCTCTCGGCGGCCGACTTCACCACCAGGTAGGCGTAGTCCTGCCCGTTGGTGCCGACGAACACCCCGGTCCGGCTGCCGCGCAGCGACACCGGGTCGATGCCCGCCCGCTCCACGGCCTCCCACGCGGTCTCCAGCAGCAGCCGCTGCTGCGGGTCCGTGACCAGCGCCTCCCGCGGGGAGATGCCGAAGAAGCCGGGGTCGAACTCGGCGGCCCCGGGCAGGAAGCCGCCCAGCAGCGTCGTGGCGCCGTCCCCCGCCAGCCCGCCCACGTCCCAGCCGCGGTCGGCGGGGACGGGTGCGATGGCGTCCCCGCCCGCGGCGACCAGGTCCCACAGGTCCTCGGGGGAGGACACGCCACCCGGGTACCGGCACGCCATCCCCACGATCGCGATCGGGTCGGTGGCGGCCGAGACCAGCCGCTGGTTCTGCGCGCGCAGGCGCTCGGTCTCCTTCACCGCCGTGCGCAGCGCCTCGACGAGCTTGTCGGTGGTGCCTTTCGGTGCGGTCACCGGGAATCTCCTCCCTAGTCGAGCGTCAGGTCGGACGAGCCGTTGAGCGCGGCCTGGACCAGGTCGTCCACGTCCATGTCATCGACGGCGTCGACAGCGCCGACGCCGTCGTGCGGGCGGGCGCCGTCCGCGGGTGCACCGCCGCGCCCGGCGAGCTGCAACAGCGGCTCCAGGACGCCGATCTCCCGCAACTGGCCCAGCGAGACGGAGGAGAGCACCGCCCGGACCGCGGCCTCGTCGCTGTCCTGCGCGCCGGTCGCCGTCGGGTGGCCGTTGCCGCCCACCCCGTTGCGCCCGTTCCCGTTCTGCGCGGCGCCGTTCTCCCCGGCCCCGCTCAGCCCCAGCTCGGCCAGCAGGTGGGCGGCCAGCGCCGATGGCGTCGGGTGGTCGAACACCAGCGTCGAGGGCAGGCTCAACCCGGTCGCGGCGGTGAGCCCGTTGCGCAGCTCCACCCCGCTGAGCGAGTCGAACCCGAGGTCCCGGAACGCCTTGTCCGGGCCGAGCAGCTCGGTGTCGGCGTGGCCGAGCACCGCGGCAGCGGTGTCCCGCACCAGTTCCAGCACCTCTTCCCGGCGCCGGGCCGGGGCCAGGCCCGCCAAGCGGGACAGCAGCCGCGGCGCCTCCTCCGCGGGCACGGCGGGCACCTCGACGTGGGCACCGGGCAGCTCGCCAAGCAGCGCCCGCAGCCGGGACGCGGTCGGGCCGCGCAGGAAGTCCGCCGCGGACACCTGCGCCACCAGCGCGGTGGCCGCGGGTTCCGCGACGAGCTGGCGCAGTGCCACGACGGCCCGCACCGGGTCCATGGCGGTGATGCCGCCGCGCCGCGCGCTGTCGTCGGCGCGCTCGCCCGCGGCCATCCCGCCGCCGCCCCAGGCGCCCCAGGCGATGGCGGTGGCGGGCAGGCCCAGGGCGCGGCGCCGCTCGGCCACGGCGTCGAGCACCGCGTTGGCGGCCGCGTAGTTGGCCTGCCCCGGGTTGCCCACGGCACCGGAGGCCGAGGAGAACAGCACGAACGCGCCCAGGTCGAGCCCGCGGGTCAGGTCGTCGAGCAGCAGGGCCGAGGCCACCTTGGCGCGGAACACCCCCTGGAAGCGCTCCGGGGTCAGCGAGTCCAGCACGCCGTCGTCGAGCACGCCCGCGGTGTGCACGACCGCGCTGAGCGGGTGTTCCGCCGGGATGCCGTCGAGCAGCGCCACGAGGTCGGCGCGGTCGGCGACGTCGCACGCGGCGATCGTCACCACCGTGCCCAGCTCCTCCAGTTCCGCCCGCAGCTCGGCCGCGCCCGGCGCGGCCTCGCCGCGGCGGCTCGCGAGCACCAGGTGCGGCACGCCGTCCGCGGCGAGGGACCGGGCGACGTGCGCGGCCAGCGCACCGGTGCCGCCGGTCACCAGCACCGTGCCCGTCGGCGTCCACAGCCGGTCCGGGTCGGTCGCCGGGGCCTGCACCAGGCGGCGGCCGAACACCGCCCCCGGCCGCACCGCGACCTGGTCCTCACCGCCCGCCCCGGTCAGCGCGCCGGGCAGGCGCGCGGCCGTGTCGCCGTCCAGCGACGGCGGCAGGTCCACCAGACCGCCCCAGCGGTCGGGGTGTTCCAGGGCCACGACCCGCCCGAGCCCCCACACCGCCGCCTGCACGGGGTGGGCGGGCGACTCGCCCGGGTCCACCGACACCGCGCCCCGCGTGGCGGACCACAGCGGCGCGGTGATGCCCGCGTCGCCGAGCGCCTGCACCAGTGCCGTGGTCAGCAGCACACCGGAGGGCACCGAGCCGGTCACCGCCTCGTCCAGCGCCAGCAGCGAGAGCACGCCGGTGAACGGCCCGCCGGTCGCCCGCAGCCGCTCGGCCAGCCGTGCGCGGTCGGTGTCGCCGACCTCGACGCGGACGACGTCCGCGCCGAGTGCGCCGGTCACCGCGGCCACCCACGCGTCGCCCGCCCACCCGGTGGGCAGCACCACGAGCCAGGTCCCGCCCGGTTCGGCCTGGCGCCTGCCCGCGAGCGGGCGCCACGCGATCCGGTGCCGCCAACTGTCCACAGTGGCCTGTTCGTTCCTGGTCCGGCGCCAGTCGAGCAGCTTCGGCACGACCTCCGCCAGCGCGTCGCCGTCGACGTCGAGCAGCGACCCCAGCGCGTCGAGGTCGGTGTTCTCCACGGCCGCCCAGAAGCCCGCGTCCTCCCGCTGCCCGGCCGGGGCGGCGGTCGCACCGGCGGACTCCGGCCAGAACCGCTCGTGCTGGAACGGGTACGTGGGCAGGTCGACCCGGCGGGCACCGGGGTGCACGGCGGCCCAGTCGACGCGCGCACCCCGGGTGAACAGGGTGCCCAGGGCCGCGCCCAGCGCCGCGTCCTCGTCCCGGTCGCGCCGCAGCGCGGTGACCGCGACCGGTCCGGTGCCGTGCATCGCGATGGTGTCCTGCGCCATCGCGGTGAGCACGCCGTCCGGGCCCAGTTCGAGGAACGTCGTCACGCCGCGGGTCAGCAGGGTGCGCACGCCGTCGGCGAACCGGACGGCGTCGCGGACGTGCCGGACCCAGTACGCCGGGTCGGTGACCTGCCCCGCCTCGACCACGTCACCGGTCAGCGTCGAGACCAGCCGCGTCGCCGGGGCCCGGTAGGTCACCCGCCGGGCGACCCGCTCGAACTCCGCGAGCATCGCGTCCATGTGCGGTGAGTGGAAGGCGTGGCTGACGTTGAGCGCCTTGGTCTTGCGGCCCAGCGCGGTGAAGTGTGCGGCCACCGCGGCGGCCTCGGCGGCGTCACCGGCGACGACCACGGCCTCGGGGCCGTTGACGGCCGCGATGGACAGCCCCCCGGTCAGCAGCGGGACCACCTCGGCTTCGGTGGCCTGCACCGAGACCATGGCGCCGCCCTCCGGCAGGGCCTGCATGAGCCGCCCGCGGGCGGTGACCAGCGCCGCCGCGTCGGCCAGGGAGAACACCCCGGCCACGTGGGCGGCGGCCAGCTCGCCGATGGAGTGGCCCGCCAGGAAGTCCGGCCGCACCCCCCACGACTCGACCAGCCGGTACAGGGCCACCTCCAGCGCGAACAGCGCGGGCTGGGTGAACTCCGTGCGGTCCAGCGCGCCGTCCCCGCCGTCCCAGACGACCGGTCGCAGCGGCCGGTCCAGGTGCCGGTCGAGTTCGGCGACCACCTCGTCGAAGGCCGCCGCGAACGCCGGGTGCAGCTCGTGCAGGCGGCGGCCCATGCCGACGCGCTGCGCGCCCTGGCCGGTGAACAGGAAGGCGACCGCCCCGCTGTCCGCCCCGTCGGTGACCACGGCCGCCGACCGGGTGCCGCCCGCCAGGGCGGTGAGCCCCGCCCGCAGCCCGTCGACGTCGGCCGCGAGCACGGCGGCGCGGCGGTCGAACGCGGTCCGGGTGGTGCCGAGGGACAGCGCGAGGTCGGGCAGCGCCGGTGCGCCCGCGTCGAGCAGGCCGAGCACGCGCCGGGCCTGCTCGCGCAGCGCGGCACCGGTCACCGCGGACAGCGGCACCGCGACCACGCCCCGGGGGCGCACCGCGTCGGTGCCCTGCGCGACGGCGTCCACCACGGTGGTGTCCACTGTGGAGCCCGCCGTGACCGGCGGTGCCTGCTCCAGGATCACGTGCGCGTTGGTGCCGCTGGCGCCGAAGGCGGACACCGCGGCCCGGCGCGGCCGGTCCACCGCGGGCCACGGGGTGGCCTCGGTGAGCAGTTCCACCGCCCCGGCGGTCCAGTCCACGTGCGCGGACGGGGTGTCCGCGTGCAGGGTGGCGGGCAGCAGCCCGTGCCGCATGGCCAGGATCATCTTGATCATCCCGGCCACCCCGGCCGCGGCCTGGGTGTGGCCGATGTTGGACTTGACCGAGCCCAGCAGCAGCGGGACCTCCCGATCGCGGCCGTAGGTCGCCAGCAGCGCCTGCGCCTCGATCGGGTCGCCCAGCCTGGTGCCGGTGCCGTGCGCCTCGACGGCGTCCACCTCCGCCGGGGTGAGCCCGGCGTCGGCCAGCGCCCTGCGGATGACCCGCTGCTGCGCGGGACCGCTGGGCGCGGTCATGCCGTTGGAGGCGCCGTCGGAGTTGATCGCCGAGCCGCGCAGGACCGCGAGCACCTCGTGGCCGTTGCGGCGGGCGTCGGACAGCCGCTCCAGCACCAGCATCCCCACGCCCTCGGCCCAGCCGGTGCCGTCGGCGGCGTCGGAGAACGCCTTGCACCTGCCGTCCGGGGACAGCGCGCCCAGGTCGGTGAACTCGATGAAGTTCACCGGCGTGGACATCACCGCCACCCCGCCCGCCAGCGCCAGGTCCGTCTCGCCGGACCGCAGCGCCTGCGCGGCCAGGTGCACCGCGACCAGCGAGGACGAGCAGGCCGTGTCCACCGAGACCGTCGGCCCCTCCAGGCCGAAGGTGTAGGCCAGGCGGCCGGAGAGCAGGCTGGCCGACTGGGCGGTCTGCCAGTCGCGGCCGTCGGCCGACGGCCGGTAGTCGCCGCTGATGCCGCCGACGTAGGCGCCCGTGCCCGTGCCGCGCAGCCCGGTCGGGTCGACCCCGGCGCGTTCCAGCGCCTCCCACGCCGACTCCAGCACCAGCCGCTGCTGCGGGTCCATGACGACCGCTTCGCGCGGGGAGATGCCGAAGAACGTCGGGTCGAAGTCGGCCGCGCCGGGCAGGAACCCGCCCGCCCTGGCCACCGTGCGGGCCCGGCCGTCGGCGCCCGGCTCCAGCAGCGCGGTCAGGTCCCAGCCGCGGTCGGTGGGCATCGGACCGATGGCGTCGCGGCCCGCCACGACCGCGTCCCACAGGTCCTGCGGCGAGGCCACCCCACCGGGGTAGCGGCAGGCCATGCCCACGACGACCACCGGGTCGTCGTCGGTGACCCCGGCGGCCACCGGCGCCGTCTCCGCGGTGTGCTCACCGAGCAGTTCCGCGCGCAGGTGCGCGGCCAGGGCGGCGGGCGTCGGGTGGTCGAACACCAGGGTGGCGGGCAGGGGCAGCCCGGTCAGGTCGGTGAGCTGGTTGCGCAGGTCCACGGCGGTCAGCGAGTCCACGCCGAGGTCCCGGAACGGCAGGTCCGGCTCGATCCCGGCGCCGCCCGCGTGCCCGAGCACCGCCGCCACCCGGTCGCGGACTAGGCCCAGCAGCTCGCCCGCGCGGTCCTGCTCGGGCAGGTCGAGCAGGTGCGCGCGCAGCCCGGTGGGTGCGGACGCGGCGGGGGCGGCAGCGGCCTCGGGCAGTTCGGCGAACAGCGTGCTGGCCCGGGTGCGCTGGAAGGCGGGGGCGAAGGTCTCCCAGGCCACGTCGGCGACCGTCACGTCTGCGGTGCCGCCGAGGACGCCGTCCAGCGCGGCCAGCGCCCGACCCGGGTCCATGCTCGGCAGGCCGTTGAGCAGCAGGTGGCGGTCCATCTCGTTGCCCTCGCTGCCCGTCCACGCGCCCCAGGACACGGTGGTCCCGGTCAGGCCCCTGGCCCGCCGCGCGGCGGTGACGGCCTCGTGCCGAGCGTCGGCGGCGGCCCGGTCGGCCTGCCCGCGCACGCCCCAGGTGCCCGCGATCGACCCGAACAGCACGAACGCGTCCAGCGGGGCGTCGTGCAGCAGCTCGGCCAAGGCGTCGGCGGCCGGGTCGCCGACGGCGAACACGGCCGAGACCTGGTGCTTGGTGAGCAACGCGGCCAGCGCGGCCCGGTCCCCGGCATCCGCCGGGTCCAACCCGGACGCGACGACCGGCACGCCGAGGTCGCTGAGGTCGGCCCCGAGCAGCAGCAGGCCGGGCACGCCCCGGTCGGCCAGCCACCGCGCGACCAGGGCACCCTCGGGGGTGTCGGCGTCGGAGACGAGGACCGTGCCCGTGGGGTTCCACGGGGCGGCGAGATCGGTGGCGCGGACCAGGCGGCGGGCCAGCACGCCGTGGTCGCGCACGGCCACCTGGTCCTCAGCCCCGCCGAGCGCGGCCTTGAGCTGCGCGGCCGCACCCGCGCTCACCGGACCGGCCAAGTCGAGCAGGCCACCCCAGCGCTGCGGGTGGTCGAGGGCCGCGACCCGGCCCGCGCCCCAGAGGGCGGCGCGGGCGGGTACGGGTTCCTCGCCGTCGACGGCCGCGACCGCGCCGCGCGTCACCAGCCACACCGGCAGGTCGGCGCCGTCGACCGCGGCCAGCAGCGCCTCCGGCCACGCGGCGCCGGGCACCTCGTCGCCGTCGGTGGCGGCGAGCAGGGACACGATCCCGGCGGCGCCCCCGGTGTCGGGCAGGGCCGCGCCGGGGACCACGGGGACCGCGTCCAGCACGGCGAGCACGGAGGAGACGGTCAGGTCGGCCTCCCAGTCGTCGGGCACCAGCGCCAGCCAGCGGCCGTCGGCGGGCTCCTGGTGGACCGGGCGCCACGTGGTGCGGTAGCGCAGGCCGTCCGCCGCCGCGCGGTCGCGGCGGCGCTGCCGCCACCGGGCGAGCGCGGGGACCACTGTCGACAGTTCGGTGCCGTCGAAGTCCAGCGTGGTCGCCAGGGAGTCCACGTCGGTCCGCTCGACCGCCGCCCAGAACTCGCCGTCCACGGGGTCGCCCGCGGTGGTGGGAGCCGTGGTCGGCCAGAAGCGCTCGCGCTGGAACGGGTAGGTGGGCAGTTCCACCACGCGGGCACCGGTGCCCGCGAAGAACGCCGCCCAGTCCACCTCCACGCCCCGGGTGTGCAGGCGCGACAGCGCGGTGACGACCGCGCGTTCCTCGCCCCGGTCGCGGCGCAGGGCGGCCACGGCGGTGACGTCGGCGTCGCGCGCCTGCGCGGTCTCGGCGGCCAGCGCGGCCAGCACGCCGTCCGGGCCGAGTTCGAGCAGGGTCGTCACGCCCGCGTCGAGCAGCGCGGCCACCCCGTCGCCGAAGCGCACCGCCTCGCGGACCTGGCGGACCCAGTACTCCGGGGTGGCGAGTTCGGCGCCCGCGAGGGCCCCGGACAGGGTGGACACCACCGGGATGGCGGCGGTGCCGTAGGTCAGGCCCTCGGCCACCGCGCGGAACTCCGCCAGCATCGGGTCCATCAGCGGTGAGTGGAACGCGTGCGAGACCCGCAGCGCCCGGGACCTCGGGAACCGCGCGGCCACCGCGGCGACCGCGTCCCGCGCACCGGCCACGACCACCGCCCGCGGGCCGTTGACCACCGCGACGACCACGCCGTCGACCAGTTCGGCGCGGACCTCGTCCTCGCTCGCCTCGATGGCCGTCATGGCACCACCGGTGGGCAGCTCGGCCATCAGCCGGGCCCGCGCCGAGACCAGCGCCGCCGCGTCGGGCAGCGACAGGACCCCGGCGACGTGCGCCGCCGCGACCTCGCCGATCGAGTGCCCGGCCACGAAGTCCGGCCGCACCCCCCACGACTCCACCAGCCGGTACAGCGCCACCTCCAGCGCGAACAGCGCGGGCTGCGCCCAGCCGGTGTCGTCCAGGGCGTCCGCGTCGGCGCCCCACACCACGTCGCGGACGTCGACCTCCAGCGCGGCCACCACCGCGTCGAAGGCGGCGGCGAACGCCGGGAACCGGGTGTACAGCTCGCGGCCCATGCCCAGCCGCTGCGCACCCTGCCCGGAGAACAGCACGGCCGCGGCACCGCCGCCGCGCGCCGTCCCGGACACCGATTCGACGACGCCGTCCGGGGTGCTCAGCAGCACCGCCCGGTGCGGCAGGTCGGCCCGGGTGGCGACCAGCGACCAGCCCACGTCCACCGGCGCGGGCCCGTGCTCGGCGGCGAACCGGCCGAGCCGCTCGCGCTGGGCGTCCAGTGCCTCGCGGGTGCGCCCGGACACCGGCCACGGCACGACCTGCGGGCGCACCCGCGGTTCGGCGGCGGCAGCGGTGGTCGGCTCGGCGGGTGCCTGTTCGATCACCACGTGCGCGTTCGTGCCGCTGACCCCGAAGGCCGACACGCCCGCGCGGCGCGGGCGGCCGGTCTCCGGCCACGCGACCGCGTCGGTGGCCAGCGCGATGGTGCCCGCGGACCAGTCGACGTGCGCGGAGGGGGTGTCCGCGTGCAGGGTCGGCGGCACGGTGCCGTGCCGCATCGCCATGACCACCTTGATCACGCCCGCGACGCCCGCGGCGGCCTGCGTGTGGCCGATGTTGGACTTGACCGAGCCCAGCAGCAGCGGGGTCTCCCGGTCGCGCCCGTAGGTCGCCAGCAGGGCCTGCGCCTCGATCGGGTCGCCCAGCGGGGTGCCGGTACCGTGCGCCTCGACGGCGTCGACGTCCGCTGTGGACAGACCGGCGTCGGCGAGGGCGGCCCGGATGACGCGTTGCTGCGACGGGCCGTTCGGCGCGGTCAGGCCGTTGGACGCGCCGTCGGAGTTGATCGCCGTGCCGCGCACCAGGCCCCACACCCGGTGCCCGTTGGCCCTGGCGTCGGACAGCCGCTCCAGCACCAGCACGCCCACGCCCTCGGCCCAGGCGGTGCCGTCGGCGGCGTCGGAGAACGCCTTGCACCGGCCGTCCGGGGACAGCCCGCCCTGGGTGGTGAACTCCACGATGGAGTCCGGTGTGGACATCACGGAAACACCGCCCGCCAGCACCAGCGAGGATTCCCCCGACCGCAGCGACCCGGCGCCCCAGTGCAGCGCCACCAGCGCCGACGAGCAGGCCGTGTCCACCGTGACCGCGGGCCCCTCCAGGCCCAGGGCGTAGGACACCCGCCCGGACAGCACGCTGGCGGTGACCCCGGTGGCCGCGTGGCCGCGCACGTCCTCGGCCGCCGTGCGCAGCACGGACAGGTAGTCCTGCCCGTTGGTGCCCACGAACACCCCGGTCGGCGAGCCGCGCAGGCCGGTCGGGTCGATGCCCGCCCGCTCCACGGCCTCCCACGCGGTCTCCAGCAGCAGCCGCTGCTGCGGGTCCATGGCCAGCGCCTCGCGCGGGCTGATGCCGAACAGGGCGGCGTCGAAGTCCGCGGCGCCGTCGAGGAAGCCGCCCTCCATCGAGGCCGAGGCGCCCGCCGCGAGGGCGGACAGGTCCCAGCCGCGGTCGGTGGGGAACGCGCCGATGCCGTCGCCCCCGGCGGCCACCAGGTCCCAGAGCTGCTCGGGCGAGGACACCCCGCCGGGGAAGCGGCAGGCCATGCCCACGATGGCGATCGGGTCGTCGGCCACCGGCCGGGTCGCCGCCACCGGTACCCCGGCCGCCGGGGCCGCCGCACCGACGACCTCGCCGAGCAGGAAGTCCGCCAGCTCGACCGGGGTCGGGTAGTCGTAGATCAGCGAGGCGGGCAGGGCGGTGCCGGTCGCGGCGGCCAAGCCGTTGCGCAGCTCCAGCGTCGTCACCGAGTCGAAGCCCAGGTCGCGGAAGGCGCGGTCGGCGTCGACCCCGGTGGCGTCGGCGTGCCCGAGCACGGCGGCGATCTGCGCCCGCACCAGGTCCAGCAGCACCCGGCGGCGTTCGCCATCGGGGCGGGCCAGCAGCTCCGCGCGCAGGCCCGACTCCGACGGCCGCTCCGCCACCGCGGCGGTGCGCAGCGCGCGCACCTCCGGCAGGTCGGCGACCAGCCTCGTCGGTCGCAGTTGCGCGAACGCGGGCACGAAGGCCGCCCAGTCGACGTCGGCGACCACCACCGCCGCGTCGCCGAGCTCGACGGCCCGGTGCAGCGCGGCGATCCCGGTCGGCACGCCCATCGGCTCGAAGCCGCCGCGCCGCATCCGGGCGGCCAGCTCGCCGTCGGCGACCATGCCCGCCTCGGCCCACGGGCCCCACGCGATCGACGTGGCGACCCGGCCCCCGGCCCGCCGCCGCTCGGCGAAGGCGTCGAGCCACGCGTTCGCGGCGGCGTAGTTCGCCTGCCCCGGTGCGCCGATCGTGCCGGTGGTGGAGGAGAACAGCACGAACGCGTCGAGGTCCAGCCCCGCGGTCAGCTCGTCGAGGTTGCGCGCCGCGGTCGCCTTGGCGTGCAGGGCGGTGGCGAACGACTCCGGCGTGAGGGACTCCAGCACGCCGTCGGCCAGCACGCCCGCGGTGTGGAAGACCGCGGTCGGCGGCGTGTCGGCGAGCAGCGCGGCGAGGGCGTCGCGGTCCCCGGCGTCGCAGGCGACGACGGTGACCCTGGCCCCGAGCGCCTCCAGTTCCGCGGTGAGTGCGGGCGCACCCGGGGCGCCCGGGCCGCGCCTGCTGGTCAGCACCAGGTGTTCGGCACCCGCCCCGGCCAGCCAGCGGGCGACGTGCCCGCCGATGCCCCCGGTGCCGCCGGTGATGAGCACGGTGCCGGACGGGGTGTACGACCGCGCGGTGGACGACTGGGTGGTGCCGCCGGGGGCGGCGTGGGTGAGCCTGCGGGCGAACGCGCCCGCCGGGCGGACCGCGACCTGGTCTTCGCCGTTGCCCGCCAGCACCCCGCCGAGTCGCCGCGCGGTGCCGGGTTCGAGCCGTGCGGGCAGGTCGACCAGCCCGCCCCAGGTGGTGGGCTGTTCCAGTGCGGCGACCCGGCCCAGGCCCCACACCGCGGCCTGGTCGGGGTCCGGCGCGGGGTCGGAGCCGTCCACGGTGACCGCGCCCCTGGTCAGGCACCACAGCGGTGCGGTCAGCCCGGCGTCGCCGAGGGCCTGGACGGTCGCCGCGGTCAGCGCAAGCCCGGCGGGCACCTCGGCCTCCCCCCGGTGCGCCGTGGCCAGCAGGGACACCACACCCGCGTAACCGTCTGCCGCTCGGGTGCGCAGGATTTCGGCCAAGCCTGCGCGATCGGATTCGGCCACGTCCACCCGGACCGTGTGCGCACCCGCCGCGTCCAGGCCGCCCAGCACCGCGGCGGACCACTCGGGGTCGTCCCCGGTCGTCGGCACCAACACCAGCCAGGTGCCGCCGAGCACGGTCGAGCCCGCGGAGACCGGGGCCCAGGACACCCGGTACCGCAGGGCGTCCGCGGTGGCCTCCCGGTCGCGGCGCCGCCGCCAGGTCGACAGGGCGGGCACCACGGCCGACAGGGTTTCGGTGGGCACGTCGAGGTCGGCGGCGAGCGAGTCCAGGTCGGAGTCGGCGACCGCAGCCCAGAACCCGGCGTCGACGGCGCCCCCCGGGCTCGGCACCGGCTCGGCGGCGGGCTCGGGCCAGAACCGCTCGCGCTGGAAGGCGTAGGTGGGCAGGTCGACGCGCCCGGCGCCGGTCCCGGCGAAGAACGCGGACCAGTCCACGTCCACGCCGTGCACGTGCAGGTCGGCGAGGGTGGTGGCGATGGCGGTCGCCTCGTCCCGGTCCCGGCGCAGCGAGGCCACCATGACCGCGTCACCCTCGGGCAGGCTCTCCCGCGCCATGCCGGTCAGCACGGCGTCGGGCCCCAGTTCCAGGAAGGTGCGCACGCCGTTCCCGGCCAGCCAGGAGACGCCGTCGGCGAAGCGCACGGCGGCCCGCACGTGCCGAACCCAGTACTCGGGGTCGCAGACCTGCTCGGCGGTGACCGGCTCGCCGGTCACGTTGGACACGATCGGGATGCGCGGCGGCTGGTAGTCCAGGGTCGTGGCGACCCGGCGGAAGTCGTCCAGCACGGCGTCCACCCGCGGCGAGTGGAAGGCGTGGCTCACCCGCAGTCGCCGGGTGCGGTGCCCGTCGGCCGCGAAGTCCTCGGCCAGCGCGAGCACGGCGTCCTCGTCACCGGAGATCACCACGGACTCGGGGCCGTTGACCGCGGCGATGGACACCCGGTCGTCCAGGCCCGCCAGCTTCGCCGCGACCACGGCCTCACCGGCGCGGACGGACACCATCGCGCCGCCCTCGGGCAGCGCCTGCATCAGCCTGCCCCGCGCGGCGACCAGGGTGGCCGCGTCCGCCAGCGACAGCACGCCGGAGACGTGCGCGGCGGCCAGCTCGCCGACCGAGTGGCCCGCCAGGTGGTCGGGTCGCACGCCCCAGGACTCCACCAGCCGGTACAGCGCCACCTCGACGGCGAACAGCGCGGGCTGGGTGTTGCCGGTGCGGTCCAGCTCTGTCGGGTCGTCGGCCCACATCACCTCCCGCAGCGGCCGGTCCAGCTCTGCGTCCAGGTGCAGCAGGACCTCGTCGAGGGCGTCGGCGAACACCGGGAACCGGTCGTACAGCTCGCGGCCCATGCCCGCGCGCTGCGCGCCCTGCCCGGTGAACAGCACCGCCAGACCACCCCGCCGCACCGAGCCGCGCAGCACACCCGCGCCCGGCGCCCCGTCGCGCACGGCGGTCAGCCCGCGCACCAGCGCGTCGGTGTCCTCGGCGATCACCGCGGCCCTGCGCTCCAGCGCGGAGCGGCTGGTGGCCAGGGAGAGGGCCAGGTCGGCCGGGTGCGTGTCCGGTGCGGTGCGCAGCAGGTCCAGCAGGCGCCCGGCCTGGGCGCGCAGGGCGTCGTCGCCGCGCCCGGACACCAGCACCGGCACGGTGCGCTCGACCCGGGGGACGACCGGCACCTCCTGCTCCGGCGCCTGCTCCAGGATGGCGTGCACGTTGGTGCCGCTGAGGCCGAACGACGACACCGCGGCCCGGCGCGGGTGGCCGGTCTCCGGCCACGGCGCGGGCTCGGTCAGCAGGCTGATGGCGCCGCTGGACCAGTCGACGTGGCTGGAGGGGACCTCCGCGTGCAGGGTGCGCGGCAGCACGCCGTGGCGCAGCGCCTGCACCAGCTTGATCACGCTGGCGACGCCGGAGGCCATCTGGGTGTGGCCGATGTTGGACTTCACCGAGCCCAGCAGCAGCGGTCGCTCGGGGTCGCGGTCGCGGCCGTAGGTGGCGAACAGCGCCTGCGCCTCGATCGGGTCACCCAGCGAGGTCCCGGTGCCGTGCCCCTCGATGGCGTCCACATCGGACGGTTGCAGGCGCGCGTTGGCCAGCGCGGCGCGGACGACGCGCTGCTGCGCCGGGCCGTTCGGTGCGGTGAGCCCGTTGGACGCGCCGTCCTGGTTCACCGCGGAACCCCGCAGCACGGCCAGCACCCGGTGCCCGTTGGCCACCGCGTCCGACAGCTTCTCCAGCAGCACCACGCCCACGCCCTCGGCCAGGGTCATGCCGTCGGCGGCGTCGGAGTAGGCCTTGCAGCGCCCGTCCACCGCGAGCGCGCGCTGTCGGGAGAACCCGACGAAGGCACCCGGGCTGGACATGATGCTCACCCCGCCCGCCAGCGCCAGTTCGCTCTCCCCGGTGCGCAGGGACTGCGCGGCCAGGTGCAGGGCGACCAGCGAGGAGGAGCAGGCCGTGTCCAGGGTGACCGCGGGGCCCTCCAGGCCGAGCAGGTAGGCCACGCGGCCGGACAGGATGCTGCCCAGCGAGCCGGTGATCATGTGGCCCTCGGCGCTCTCCGCCGTGCGCGACACCGAGGCCGTGTAGTCCTGGTAGCTGGCCCCGATGAACGTGCCGGTGCGGCTGCCGCGCAGCCCGTGCGGGTCCAGGCCCGCCCGCTCGAACGCCTCCCAGGAGGTCTCCAGCAGCAGGCGCTGCTGCGGGTCCATGGCCAGCGCCTCGCGCGGGGAGATGCCGAAGAAGCCCGCGTCGAAGTCGGCCACGTCGTGCAGGAAGCCGCCCTGCACCGAGTAGGTCCGGCCCGCGCGGTCGGGGTCCGGGTCGTACAGGTCCTCGGCGTTCCAGCCGCGGTCGGCCGGGAACCCGCTGATCGCGTCCACCCCGCCGGTCACCAGGTCCCAGAGGGCCTCCGGCGAGTTCGCGCCGCCCGGGTAGCGGCAGCCCATGCCGATGATGGCGATGGGCTCGTCCGGTGCGGCGCCCACCTCGACCCGCCCGGTCCGCCCGGGTGCCTCGCCCGCGATCTCGGCGAGCAGGAACTCCGCCAGCGCGAACGGGTTCGGGTGGTCGAACACCAGGGTGCTGGGCAGCGTCAGACCGGTGGCCTCGGCGATGCGGTTGCGCAGGTCGATCGCGGTCACCGAGTCGAACCCGGCGTCGCGGAACGCCCGCTGCTCGCCGACCGCCTCGCCCGAGGTGTGGCCGAGCACGGTGGCGGCCCGGCCGCGCACCAGGTCGAGCAGCACCCGCCGCTGCTCGCCGGGGGGCAGTGCGCGCAGCGAGGCGGCGAACTCGCCCCCGGCACCGCCGGTCGCGGGCTGCTCCGCGACCGCGGTGAGCGCCTTCACCTCGGGGATCTCGTCGAACAGCGTGCTCGGGCGGCCCGAGGTGAACACCGAGTGGTAGCGGTCCCAGTCGATGTCGGCGATGGCCAGTGCGGGCTCGGTGCCCGCAAGGGCGTGGCCCAGCGCGGTCAGCGCCGGACCCGGCTCCATGAACACCAGGCCGCTGCGCCGGATCTGACCAGGGTCGACCCGGCCCAGCTCGCGGTCGTCGGCCCAGATGCCCCAGGACAGCGCGAGCGCGGGCAGGCCCCTGGCCCGGCGGGCGGCGGCCAGCGCGTGCAGGTGGGCGTTGCCCGCCACGTAGGCCGCGTGCACCCCGGTGCCCCACATGCCCGCGGTGGACGAATACAGCACGAAGCTGTCCAGCTCGTCGTCGGCCAGCAGCTCGTCCAGGACGCGGGCGCCGGTGACCTTGGCGTCGAGCACGCGCTCGAAGTCAGCCGGGGTGGTGTCGTGCAGGGTGTGCAGCTCGATCACGGCCGCGGTGTGCACCACCGAGCGCAGCGGCGGGCCGTCGGCGCGCAGCCGCTGCAGCAGGGCGGCCACGGCCGCGCGGTCGGTGACGTCGCAGGCCACGACCTCGGCGGTGGTGCCGAGCCCGGTCAGTTCGGCGACCAGGTCGGCCGCGCCCGGGGCGTCCGGGCCGCGGCGGCTGGTCAGCACGATGCGTTCGGCACCCTTGGCGGCCAGCCAGCGGGCCAGGTGCGGGGCCAGCGTGCCGGTGCCGCCGGTGACGAGCACCGTGCCGCGGGCGGTCCAGCCGGGGCCGTCCCCGGTCCTGGGTGCCCGCACGACGCGCCTGGCCAGGGTGCCCGCCGGGCGCACCGCGAGCTGGTCCTCACCGGTGGCGCCGGACAGCACCGCGGCGAGCCTGGTCCGGCCCCGGGCGTCGAGTTCGGCGGGCAGGTCGACGGTGCCGCCGACCCGGCGGGGGTGCTCCAGCGCGGCCGTCCAGCCGATGCCCAGTGCCTGCGCCTGTTCCGGGTGCGCCACCTCGTCGCCGCGCCCGGTGGACACGGCGCCGCGGGTGAGCACCCACAGCGGTGCCTCCACTCCGGTGTCGCCCAGCGCCTGCACCAGGGCGACGGTCAGGGCGGTGCCCTCGTCCAGCGCGGAGAACCCGGCCAGCGGGCGGCGCGACCCGGCCGCGAGCGACACCACACCCGCGACGTCGGCGAACCCGGCCAGCCGCTCGGCGAGCGCGGTCCGGTCCGCGCACCCGGCGTCGAGCACCAGGCGCTCCGGCTCGGCGCCGTGGTCGGCGAGCGCGGCGACCACGTCCTCGTCGGCGACGCCCTCGGCGGTGACGACGAGCCAGCGGCCCGCGAGGGCGGGTCGACCGGTGGCGACCGGGGTCCACGACACCCGGTAGCGCCACGAATCCACTGTGGACTCCTCGCGGCGGCGCCCGCGCCAGGCCGACAGCGCGGGCAGCACCGCGGCCAGCGACTGCTCGTCCACCGCCAGGTCGGCGGTGAGCCCGGCCAGGTCGCCCTGCTCCACGGCGGACCAGAACCCGGCCTCCACGGGGTCGGTGCCGCCGGTGGCGACCGCGGGCGGCTCGACCGGGACCCACAGCCGCTCGTGCTGGAAGGCGTAGGTGGGCAGGTCGACGCGGCGACCGCCCGGGTACTGCCCGGTCCAGTCGACGCGGACCCCGCGCACGAACGCCCCGGCCAGCGACAGCAGGAAGCGGTCCAGGCCGCCCTGGTCGCGGCGCAGCGTGCCGGTGACCACGGCCCGCACGCCCGCCGCGTCCACCGACTCGGTGATGCCCACGCCGAGTACCGGGTGCGGGCTGGCCTCGATGAACACCCGGTGACCCGATTCCAGCAGCGCGGCGATGGCGGGCCCGAAGCCGACCGTGTGGCGCAGGTTGCGGTACCAGTAGCCCGCGTCCATGCCGGTGGTGTCGAGCCACTCGCCGGTGACCGTGGAGTGGAACGGCACCTCGGCGGCGCGCGGGGTGAGGGGTGCGAGGACCTCCAGCAGTTCGTCGCGCAGGTCCTCCACCTGCGCGGTGTGCGAGGCGTAGTCCACGGCGATGCGCCGCACCCGCACGCCGTCGGCGGTCAGGGTGTCGAACAGCGCGTCCAGCGCGGCGGGCGCACCGGCCACGACGACCGAGCCCGGCCCGTTGACCGCCGCGAGCTGCACCGACCCGTCCGCGGGCAGCAGCGGCTCGACGCGCTCCACCGGCAGCGGCACCGACATCATGCCGCCGCGCCCCGCCAGCCGCCTGGCGATGGCGGCGCTGCGCAGGGCCACGACGCGCGCGCCGTCGGCCAGCGACAGCGCGCCCGCCACCACGGCCGCGGCGATCTCGCCCTGGGAGTGGCCGACCACGGCGTCCGGGTGCACGCCCCGGGAGCGCCACAGCGCCGCCAGGGACACCATCACGGCGAAGGACGCCGGTTGCACCACGTCGACCCGGTCCAGCGCCGGGGCCCCGTCGACCTGCCGCAGCACGTCGAGCAGCGACCAGTCGGTGAACTCCGCGAGGGCCGCCGCGCACTCGGCGACCCTCGCGGCGAACACGGGCGACTCCTCCAGCAGCCGCGCGCCCATCCCGACCCACTGCGCGCCCTGGCCGGGGAAGACGAACACGGTGCGGCCCTCGACGTCGGCGACGCCCTCAACCACGGTCGGGGCGGCCTCGCCGCGCCCGAACGCCCCGAGCGCCCCGGTGAGCGCCGCCGCGTCGGCGCCGACAGCGACCGCCCGGTGCTCGAACAGGGAGCGGGAGGTGATGAGCGAGTGGCCGAGGTCGACCGGGTCCGCGGCCACGGTCGCCAGGCGCGCGGCCTGCTCGCGCAGGGCGCTCGCGGACCGGGCCGAGAGCACCAGCGGCAGGGCCGCCGGGGCCGGCGCGGGTTCCCGCCTCGCGGGGGCGGGCGCGGGGGGCGCCTCTTCCACGAGCACGTGGGCGTTGGTGCCGCTGATGCCGAAGGAGGACACCCCGGCGCGGCGGACCCGCTCCCCCGCCGCCCACGGCCGGGCCTCGGTGAGCAGGGCGACGGTGCCGTCGCTCCAGTCGATGTGCGAGGACGGGGTCTGCGCGTGCAGGGTGCGCGGCAGCACGCCGTGGTTCAGCGCCAGCACCATCTTGATCACGCTCGCCACGCCCGCGGCCGACTGGGTGTGACCGATGTTGGACTTGACCGAACCCAGCAGCAGCGGGCGCTCGGGGTCGCGGTCGCGGCCGTAGGTGGCCTGCAACGCCTGCGCCTCGATCGGGTCGCCCAGCGCGGTGCCGGTGCCGTGCGCCTCGACCACGTCCACGTCGGACGGCTCCAGGCGCGCGTTGGCCAGCGCCTGCCGGATGACGCGCTGCTGCGAGGGGCCGTTGGGCGCGGTCAACCCGTTGGACGCGCCGTCCTGGTTCACCGCGGAACCCCGGATCACCGCCAGCACCCGGTGGCCGTTGGCCACCGCGTCGGACAGCTTCTCCAGCAGCACCACGCCGACGCCCTCGCCGAGGCCCATGCCGTCGGCGTCCTCGGCGAACGCCTTGGACCGGCCGTCACCGGCCAGCGCCCGCTGGCGGCTGAACGCGGTGAACCCGGACGGGTTGGGCATCACGGTGGCGCCGCCCGCCAGGGCGAGGGCGGTCTCACCGGTGCGCAGCGACTGGCAGGCCAGGTGGATCGCCACCAGGGAGGAGGAGCACGCGGTGTCGACGGTGACGGCGGGGCCCTCCAGGCCGAGCACGTAGGCCAGGCGCCCGGACAGCACGCTGGGGATGGAACCGGTGACGACGTGCGGTTCGAGGTCGTCGACCCGGGCGGCGGCGTAGTCCTGGAAGCTGGAGCCCACGAAGGTGCCGGTCGCGCTGCCGCGCAGGGTGGCGGGGTCGATGCCCGCGCGCTCGACCGCCTCCCACGTGGTCTCCAGCAGCAGCCGCTGCTGCGGGTCCATGGCCAGCGCCTCGCGCGGGGAGATGTCGAAGAACCCGGGGTCGAAGTCCCCGGCGTCGTGCACGAAGGAGCCGCGCGTGGTGTAGGTGGTGTTGGGCTTGTCGGGGTCGGGGTCGAACAGCGCCGCCGCGTCCCAGCCCCGGTCCAGCGGCCACTCGGTGCTGGCGTCGACCCCGTTCGCCACGAGGTCCCAGAACCGCTCGGGCGTGCCCGCCCCGTCGGGGAACCGGCAGGCCATGCCGACGATGGCGATGGGCTCGTCGGCCGCGGCCGCCGCGGCGGTCACCGCGCCGGGGGCACCCGCCGCGCCCAGCAGTTCCCCGGCGAGGAAGTCGGCGAGCACCAGGGGGTTCGGGTAGTCGAACACGATGGTGCTGGGCAGCGACAGGCCGGTGGCGCGGTTGAGCCGCTTGCGCAGCTCCACGGCGGTGAGCGAGTCGAAGCCGCCGTCGCGGAACGCGCGCCGCTCCGGCACGCCCTCGGCGGAGTCGTGGCCCAGCACGGCCGCCGCCTCGGTGCGGACCAGGTCGACCAGCAGGTGCGCCCGCTCGTCGGCGGGCAGCGCGGCCAGGCGCGCGGCGAACTCGCCGCCCGCCGGGGTCGCCCCGGGATCGGCCTGCGCGGCGACCTCGGGCAGGGCGGACAGCAGCGGGCTCGGGCGGACGGCGGTGAACACCGGCGCGTAGTGGGCCCAGTCCAGGTCCACCACCGTGACGGTGGCGTCGCCGCGGACCACGGCGTCGCCCAGTTCGGTGAGCGCGGGCGCGGCGGGCAGGAACCGCAGGCCGCTGCGCCGGAACGTCTCCGACATCACCTCGTCGGCGGCCATGCCCGCGCCCGCCCACGGGCCCCAGGCGACCGAGGTCGCGGTCAGGCCGCGGGCGGCCCGGTGCTCGGCGAGCGCGTCGAGGTAGGCGTTGGCGGCCCCGTAGGAGGTCTGGCCACCGCCACCGAGGGTGCCCGCGATGGAGCCGAACAGCACGAACAGGTCCAGGTCGGTGTCCCCGAGCAGGGCGTCGAGGTTGAGCGCCCCGGCCACCTTGGCCGACAGCACGGCCCCGAACTCGTCCAGCCCGGTCTCGGCCAGCGGCTTGACGTCGCTGGTGCCCGCGGTGTGCACGACCCCGGTCAGCGGGTGCTCGGCGGGGACGGCGGCCAGCACGGCGGCGAGCGCGGCGCGGTCGGCCACGTCGCAGGCGGTGATCTCGACCGTGGCGCCCAGCTCCTCCAGCTCGGCGCGCAGCTCGGCGGCCCCCGGCGCGGCCGGGCCGCGGCGGCTGGTCAGCACCAGGTGCCGCGCCCCGGCGCGGGCAAGCCAGCGCGCCACCTCGCCGCCGAGGCCACCGGTACCGCCGGTGACCAGCACGGTGCCGCGCGCGGTGAACCCGCCAGCGAGCAGGCCGGGCAGGTACCGGACCAGGCGGCGTCCGCGCCTGCCCGCCGCGCGGACGGCGACCTGGTCCTCGCCACCGGGGTCGGCCAGGGTGGCGGCCAGGTGGCGGGCGGCGCGCTCGTCGAGCACCTCGGGCAGGTCGACCAGGCCGCCCCAGCGGTCGGGGTGCTCCAGGGCCACGATGCGGCCGAGGCCCCAGGTGGCGGCCTGCGCGGGACTGCGCACCGGGTCATCCGGCCCGGTGCCCACCGCACCCCGGGTAACAGTCCACAGTGGAGCGGCGAGTCCGGCGTCGCCGAGCGCCTGCACCAGGGTGACGGTCAGCGCGAGGCCGAGCGGGAACCCCAGCGGGTTTTCCGCGTGCGGCAACACCGACACCACACCCGTGAACCCGTCGGCCGCGGCCGCCTCGGTGAGGCGGGCGGCCAGCGCGCCGCGGTCGGTGTCGGCCACCACCAGGGTGCGGACCTCGGCGCCGTGGGCGCGCAGGGCGGCGGCGACCTCACCCGCGATGCCGGTGTCGGCGTCCGGTGCGGCGGCGACGAGCAGCCAGGTCCCG
The DNA here is from genome assembly GCF_021056305.1 of Actinokineospora sp. PR83. Taxonomy (NCBI): domain Bacteria; kingdom Bacillati; phylum Actinomycetota; class Actinomycetes; order Pseudonocardiales; family Pseudonocardiaceae; genus Actinokineospora; species Actinokineospora sp. PR83. The sequence goes on along the minus strand of NZ_JAJCXD010000012.1, from coordinate 3,249 downwards.
GTCAGCGCGGCGGCCCGCTCGGGCAGGGCGGTCCAGTCGACGCGGTAGCGCCAGGTGTCCAGGGTGGAGCGCTCGCCCTGCTCCCGCCGCCACGTGGACAGCGCGGGCAACAGCTCGGCCAGCGACGTGCGCTGCTCGGCACCGAGGCCCAGCAGGTCGGCCAGCCCGGTGGCGTCGCCGTCGAGAGCCGCCCAGAGCCGCTCGGCGGCCGGGTCGGCGGCGGGCGCCTTGCGGGCCTGCGGCCAGTAGGACTCGCGCGCGAAGGCGTAGGTCGGCAGGTCGACCCGGCGGGCGCCGGTGCCCGCGAAGAACGCGGTCCAGTCGACGGGCACGCCCAGGGTGTCCAGGCGGGCCAGTGCCGTGACGGCGGCCTGTTCCTCGCCGCGGTCCGGGCGCAGCGCGGGCACGACCGCGATCGCGCCCTCGCCGACGGAGTCCTCCACCATGGCCGACAGCACGCCGTCGGGGCCCAGCTCGACCACCGTGCACACCCCGCGCTCGGCGAGCGTGCGCGCGCCGTCGGCGAACCGCACCGCCTCCCGCACGTGCCGCACCCAGTACTCGGCGGTGGACAGCTCCGCGCCCGCCAGTTCACCGGACACGTTGGACACCACGGGGATGCGCGCCGGGGCGAACGACAGCCCAGCCAGCGCCGCCCGGAACCCGTCCAGCACGGGCTCCACCAGCGGCGAGTGGAACGCGTGCGACACGCGCAGCGCCTTGGTGCGGTTGCCGCGGGCGCGGAACACCTCGACGACCTGCTCCACGGCCTCGGCCGCACCGGCGATGACCACGGCGGCGGGGCCGTTGACGGCCGCGATGGACACGCCGTCCACCAGCTCGGTGGCCACCTCGTCCTCGGTGGCCTCCACCGCCGTCATGGCGCCGCCCTCGGGCAGTGCCTGCATCAGCCGCGCCCGCGCGGAGACCAGCACCGCCGCGTCCGCCAGCGACAGCACCCCGGCCACGTGGGCCGCGGTGACCTCGCCGATGGAGTGGCCCGCCACGTAGTCCGGCACCACACCCCAGGACTCCACGAGCCGGTAGAGCGCCACCTCCAGCGCGAACAGCGCGGGCTGCGCCCACCCCGTCCGGTTCAGCTCCTCGGCGTCGGCGCCCCAGACGACGTCGCGCACCCCCGGGTCCAGCTCCGCCAAGACCTCGTCGAAGGCGGCGGCGAACACCGGGAACCGGGCGTGCAGCTCGCGGCCCATGCCCAGGCGCTGCGAGCCCTGGCCGGAGAAGACGACCGCGACCCGCCCGGGCACCACCTCGCCCTCGACCAGGGCCGCGTCCGGCCGGTCGGCGGCCAGCGCGGCGAGCGCGCGGCGCAGCGTGTCGGTGTCGGGGGCGAGCACGGCCGCCCGCTGCCCGAACCGGGAGCGGGTGGTCGCCAGCGAGTGCGCCAGGTCGAGCGGGGTGGCCGCGTCGAGCTGCCCGAGCAGCCGCTCGGCCTGCGCCCGCAGCGCGTCCCGGCCGCGGCCGGACACCAGCACCGGCACCACGCCGGGCACCACCCGCGGCGCGGGCGCGGCGTCGGCGACGGGTGGCGCGGCCTCCAGGATCGTGTGCGCGTTGGTGCCGCTGAAGCCGAACGACGACACCGCGGCCCGGCGCGGGCGACCGGTCTCCGGCCACGGGGTCTGCTCGGTGAGCAGCCGCACCTCCCCCGCGGTCCAGTCGACGTTCGTCGACGGCGCGTCCACGTGCAGGGTGCGCGGCAGCACACCGTGCCGCATGGCCAGCACCATCTTGATCACCCCGGCCACCCCCGCGGCGGCCTGGGTGTGACCGATGTTGGACTTCACCGAGCCCAGCAGCAGCGGCCGCTCGGGGTCGCGGTCGCGGCCGTAGGTCGCCAGCAGCGCCTGCGCCTCGATCGGGTCACCCAGCGAGGTGCCGGTGCCGTGGCCCTCCACGGCGTCCACGTCGGCGGCGGAGAGGCGGGCGCCCGCCAGCGCGGCGCGGACGACCCGCTGCTGCGCGGGGCCGTTCGGCGCGGTCAACCCGTTGGACGCACCGTCCTGGTTCACCGCGGAACCCCGGACCACCGCGAGCACCGGGTGCCCGTTGCGGCGCGCGTCGGACAACCGCTCCAGCACCAGCACGCCGACGCCCTCGCCCCACGCCACGCCGTCGGCGGCGTCGGAGAACGCCTTGCACCGGCCGTCGGCGGCCAGGCCGCGCTGCCGGGAGAACTCCAGGAACGGCGCCGGGGTCGACATGACGGTGACGCCACCGGCCAGCGCCAGCGAGCACTCCCCGCCGCGCAGGGCCTGCGCGGCGAGGTGCATCGCCACCAGCGAGGAGGAGCAGGCCGTGTCCACCGTGACCGCGGGGCCCTCCAGGCCCAGGGTGTAGGACACCCGCCCGGACACCACGCTCGCCGAGGTGCCGGTGCCCTGGTGGCCCTCGAACTCGCCGCCGCCGAGGGCGTTGGCGTAGTCGCTGTACATGACCCCGGCGAACACGCCGGTGCGGCTGCCGCGCAGGGACACCGGGGGGATGCCCGCGCGTTCGACGGCCTCCCACGAAGCTTCCAGCAGCAGGCGCTGCTGGGCGTCGGTGGCCAGCGCCTCGCGCGGGCTCATCCCGAAGAACTCCGGGTCGAACTCGCCCGCGTCGTGCAGGAAGCCGCCGGAGCGGACGTAGGACGTGCCGACGTGGTCGGGGTCCGGGTCGAACAGGGCGCCCAGGTCCCAGCCGCGGTTGGTCGGGAAACCGGAGATGGCGTCGGCCCCCTCGGTGACCAGCCGCCACAGGTCCTCCGGGGAGGTGACCCCGCCGGGGTAGCGGCAGGCCATGCCGACGATCACGATCGGGTCGTCGGCCGCGCTCGCCGCGGTGGTGACCGGTTCCGCGTCGACGCCGTCGGAGCCGAGCAGCTCCGCCAGGACGTGCGCGGCCAGCGCCGTGGGGGTGGGGTGGTCGAAGACCAGCGTCGGCGAGGTGCGCAGACCGGTGGCGGAGGCGAGCTGGTTGCGCAGCTCGACGGCGGTCAGCGAGTCGAAGCCCAGGTCGGAGAACGCCCGCTGCGGGTCGACGCGCTCGGTGCCCGCGTGGCCGAGCACCGCGGCGACCCGGCTGAGCACCAGCTCCAGCACCACGTCGGCGCGCTCGGCGGTGCCCATCCCGGCCAGCCGCCGCGCGAGGCCGACCGCCGCGGCGGCGGTCGCGGTGCCGCGGCGGGCCCGGGGCCGGATCAGGCCGCGCAGCACGGCCGGGACCTCGTCGCGGGCGCGCAGCCCG
>NZ_JAJCXD010000128.1:0-2909 GCF_021056305.1 Actinokineospora sp. PR83 | reverse complement strand
CAGCCCGCTCCCGGGCAGTCCGCGCCACCGGCGTCCGGGCAGCCCGCGTCGTCGGCGCCCGCGGTCGCGGTCCCGCCGCCCGCCGCGGGTGGCCCCGCACCGGGGCAGGGGCAGCCCGCCGGGCCTCCGGCCGAGGACACCGGTGCCCCGGCCCCGGACGTGCAGAAGCCGGACCCGGCCGATCCCGGCTCCGCCGCCGGCGCCCCCGCCCCCGCCGCGGGCAGCCCCGGCAGCGGCGACCCGGACAGCGGCTCCGACGACACCGACGTCACCCACCCCGGCGACGGCACCGCCGGAGATGGCACCGCCGGAGATGGCACCGCCGGAGATGGCACCGCCGGAGATGGCACCGCCGGAGATGGCACGGCAGGCGCCGGTCCCGGCCACCCCGCCGGCCCCGGCTACCCCGGCGGGTCCGACGACGCCCCCACCACCTACATCGGCACCCCGGATGGCACTTCTGGCACCCCTGCGGACCAGCCGCCGCAGTCCAAGGGCTACTGGGACGTCGACCCGGCCAAGCTGGCCGGGTTCAGCGTGGCCTGCACCGCGGCCCGGTTCGGCTTGGCCGCGGTGCAGACCCGGGTCGAGCGGATGCAGGGCGAGGACTACACCCCGCAGCTGGGCACCAGCCCGGTCGGCAGGCAGTTGGCCCGCAAGTTCGACGACCGGCTCAACGGCGACACCGGCCTGCGCGGCCTGCTCGCCGAGGCCATGCGCCGGATGGACCGGTTCATCGAGAGCGCGGAGAAGGTCCGCGACGGCTACCGCGAGTCCGAGGAGATCGCCAGGGACGCCATCGGGCAGGCCGAGCAGCGGACGGCGGGCTGATGGACTCCGGGCTGAACCTGGGCATCGACCCCGACGCGCACTGGAGCACCGACGGCGGACCGAGTGGCGCCTGGCTGGAGCCCGCCGAGGTCGACCTGCTGTGCACCTTCGCCGAGGTCACCCCACCGTTCCCGCTCAAGCTCACCCCGCGCGGCACCACCGCTGCCCAGCGCCGGGAGCTGTTCGCCTCGGCCCGGGCGCGGCTGGCCGAGCAGGGCCTGGCCGACCACCGGGGCCCGCGCGGGGTCGCCGCCGACCTGGTGCACCTGCTGCGCGAGGGTGTCGGCGCGTTCGACCTGCTCGTCGCCCGCCGCGGTGGGGCGCTCGGGGTGCTGGTGCTCGCCCAGCGGGAGGACGCGCTGCTGGTCACCCAGGACGTGCGCGGCCCCGGCGGCCGGGTGCACCTGCTGGCGTTGCCCGCCCGCGAGGTCGTCGACCACGTGCTGGACCTGATCCCCGCGCACCCGGCCGCCCTGGCGGCGCCGTTCACCCTGTCCCGGGGGGCCCTCGACGCCGCGCACCGGGCCATCCGGGCCGCCGCCGCGCCGCCCGGGGGCGGTCGGCCGCGGCAGCTCGGCGCCGACGAGCTGGACCGCCTGCTGGCCGAGCACGGCATCGACGAGCAGTCCGCGCGCAGGCTCACCACCCACCTGCAACCGGTGCTGGGCAACGGCCAGGCCGGGGTGGCCTTCCGCGGCGGCTACGCCGACACCTGGGAGCGCTCGGGTCCGGAACTGCGCTGGCTCGACACCGCCCGCGGCCGGTTCCGCCTCGGCGGCGAGCCGGGATCGGACTGGATGAGCGTCAACCCGTTCTCCGGCGACGAGCTGGTGGCCGCGCTGCGCGACCTGGCCGGGGAGCTGTGGTACCGGTGACCGCCCACCACCCGCTCGGCGCGGTAGGGGTGTGCGGACCTCCCGGATCGTCGGTCCCGTCCGATACCGTGACAGTCGGAAACGAGCATGTGCAGCACCTGGGTAATCGCTACCCGGTCCGGGGACCCCGGGCCGAGGGAGGGGCGCGGGGATGATCGCCAACCTTGAGCAGCTCGCCGGACGGATGTCCGAGCTGGTCGCCACGGCCGCCGCCGCGCGCCGCTCCGCCGAGGACGAGCGCAGGCGCCGCCGCGAGGCCGACGACCAGTACGTCACCGGCGGTGTCGACTGGAACGGCTACTCCCTCAAGTCGTTGCAGCGCATGGTCGGCGACAACGCCAACGCCGCCCAGCTGGAGATGCTCGCCGACCAGTGGACCCAGCACGGCACCAAGGTCGCCACCGCCTCCCAGGACCTGTCGCGGTCGCTGGGCAGGCTGATGCAGTTCTGGTCCGGCGGCGCCTCCGAGGAGGCCGCGCGCACCGTCGTCCGCAACGCCGCCTGGGTGGCCGAGCTGGGCGCCACCGCCCAGCAGATCGCCAAGCCGGTCGAGGACGCGGGCGGCGCGCTGCGCTCGGCGCAGAGCACCATGCCCGGCGGCAACCCGTCGAGCCCCTGGCTGGCCACCGCGGGCGGCGGCGCCGCGGCGGGCATGGCCATCGGCGGCCCGATCGGCGCCGCGTTCGGCGCGGCCATCGGCGGCATCGCCAGCGCGTTCGGCTTCGGCAGCAACAAGAAGAAGATGAAGCGCAAGGCCGTGCAGACGATGCAGCGGTTCGAGACCGCGGTCCTCGGCATCGACGGCGCCACCCCGCGCTTCGGCGCCCCGACCACCGGCATCAATCCGGGCACCACCCCCGCGTGGACCGCGCCCCCGGTCACCGGCGTCCCCGGCCCTGGCGTCACCGTCCCCGGCAACCCGTCGTACACCCCGCCCGCGGCCGGTCCGGCCCCGGTCTACGGCGGCGGCCCCGGCTTCACCACCAGCCCCTCCTTCGTGCCGAGCTTCAACGACGGCTGGGAAGGCCGCTGGCAGGGCCTCACCGGTGTCGGGAACGGCACCGGCGCCCCCGGCGGCGCGGGCTCCGGTCCGGGCGTCGGCGGGATCGGCGGCATCGGCGGCCTGCGCCCCGGCGGCGGCCCCGTCGGCGGGCTCCCGCGCGGCACCGGTGGCGCCAAGGGCGGTGGCGTCGGCGTCGGCCG
>NZ_JAJCXD010000127.1:17111-90578 GCF_021056305.1 Actinokineospora sp. PR83 | reverse complement strand
AGTTGGTTTCAGCCGCCGTGGTGTGGGGGGCGGTTTTGTTCGTACCAGTCGTCTTCGGTTTTCGCGGGGGTCGGGTCCCTTTCGTCTTTCGTGGTGTCGGGGAGGACGTCGCCGAAGATCTCGTCCAGGGTGGGGCGCCGGGGTGCGGGGTCCGGGTTCCTGGTGGGGCGCGGTGGGGGCGGGGAGTCCGGGGTGGGCACGGGGATCAGAGGGTGTCGGGCTTGGGGGCGGGTGCGGCGGCGGGGCTGTTCTGCTGGCGGAGCAGGTCGCGGATCTCGATGAGGAGTTCGACGTCCGTGGGCCGGGCGGGGCCGGGCTCCTCGCCGCGCTTGCGGCGGTCCTGGATCTTCTTGATGGGCAGCACGATCACGAAGTAGACGACGGCCGCGACGATCAGGAAGTTGACCAGCGAGTTGATGACCAGGGCGATGTCGACGTAGCTCTTCTCGTTCCCGGTGAAGATCCGGAAGCCCAGGCCCTCGGCCATGCTGGTGCCGCCGACGGAGTTGATCAGCGGCTTCATGACGCCGTCGGTGAACGAGGTGACGACCGAGGTGAACGCGGCACCGATGATGACGGCGACGGACAACTCGATGACGTTGCCGCGCATCAGGAAGTCCTTGAAGCCCTTGAGCACGCCTTGCTCCGATCTCGCAGTTGCGGGTGTGTGCGGACTACCGGAGCGTAACCGTCACCTCGCCGCGCAATGAAGCGGCCGCGACGTCGTGCGCGGCCCGCTGGGGAAGGGCCAGCAGGAGCAGCGGCGGCGCGTTCGGCCCGCCTCCGGCCAGGGCGCGGACGGTGAGGACGGTCGCGTTCTCCGCCACGACCCCCGGCGGCTCGCCGGGCTCGGCGGCGGCCACCACGTCCACCCGCGATCCGGGGCGCAGCAACGACGACACCGTCGGGTCGGCCGGGCGCAGCGGGACCGCGGCGGCGCCGGGGCCGACCGCGAGGGCGGTGTTCTCCACGCCCACCAGCCGGACGCGGGTGATGGGTTCGCCCTCGGCGGCGGGGCCCGCGAGGAGGCGGCCGGAGACCTCCGCCGGGTCGGTCAGGGCACCGGCGGGCAGCAGGTCCGGTGGGGCGCGGACGACCCGCACGTCGCTCGGGGCCAGCGCGGTGGCCGCGGACAGGGGTTTCGCCGCGACCAGCACCGGCGTCGAGGCCGGTTCCACCGCGGGGTGCCACAGCGCGGTCGCGGCCGCGGCGAGCAGCAGCGCCCCCGCGACCACCCGGCGTAGGGCGAGGGCCCTGGGCAGGGTGGCGCGGAGGGCGCGCAGGCGGATCAGCGTCGGGTTGCTCGCGGGCATCGGGTGCTCCCTGGTCGTGTCGGTGGTGACATCGACGTTAGGGAGGGGGTGCGGCGCGGGAAAGGCACTGGGCGGACCTGTGGATGGATTCGACCCATGTGGACAACCCGGGCGGATCCGGGGTCAGGAGGCCTTTGCCGTGCCCGACGACGAGGCCGACGCGGCCGGTGTCGAGGACTTCGACGAGCCGGACGCCGAGGACTCCGACTTCGCCGACGACTCCGACTTCCCCGAGGACTCGGACTTGGTCGACGACTCCGACTTGGCCGGGGTCGCGTCCGAGGCCGCGGCGGGGGCGGTGGACGACGTCGACGAGCGGCTGTCGTTGCGGTAGAAGCCGCTGCCCTTGAAGACCACGCCGACAGAGCTGTAGAGCTTGCGCAGCCGCTGCCCGCACTCGGGGCACTCGGTCAGCGACGCGTCCGAGAACGACTGCACCGCCTCGAAGCGGTGCTCGCAGACCGTACAGGCGTACTGGTACGTGGGCACGGGGGCCTTCCTCCCAAACTGGCACTCAGCAGGCGAGAGTGCTAACACTTGATTCTGCGACAACGCGGACCGGGAACGCAAACATTCCGACACGAGGTCACATCAGCGCAACCTGAGCAGCCCGCGCCCCGGCGTCAGCACGGCCGTCATCGTCACGTCGTGGCCCTCGGCGGGCAGCACGTCGAACAATTCCGCATCGCGCACCACGGCCACCAGCGGGGTGCCCGCCGCCGCGATCGACAGGCTCCGGTCGTAGAAGCCCGCACCCCGACCCAGGCGCGTCCCCCGCCGGTCGACGGCCAGCGCGGGCACCAGGACCACGTCCGCGATCCGCAGCGCCGTCTCGCCCAAGCGCTCCCCGATCGGCTCGCGCAGCCCGTACGGGCCGGGCCGCAGGTCGTCGCGGCCGTCGTACCAGGCCCAGTCGAGCGGGCCGCGCCCGTTGACCACCGGCAGCAGAATGCGCACGCCCGCGTCGGCCACCTCGTCGAGCATCTGCACCGACCCCGGCTCCGACCCGATCGGCACGTACGCGCACAGCGTCTGCCCGCCGCGCACGACCCGGCCACTGGTCAACTGGGCCGTGAGCTGCATGGCCTCGGCGAAGCGGGTGGCGGCGGGCACCCGGCGGCGGTTCGCCAGCAGCGCGCGTCGCCACTGGTCCTTCGTCCACGCGCGTGTAGCTTCGAGATCACTCCCAGTGCCTGCCACGGCACTGAGGTTAGGCTCCCTGTCCATGAGCGCGTTCACCGCATTCACCACCGCCATCGTGCCCGCAGCGGGTCTGGGCACCCGGTTCCTCCCCACGACCAAGGCGGTTCCGAAGGAGCTGCTGCCGGTCGTGGACACCCCAGGTATCGAGTACGTCGCGGCCGAGGCGGCTGAAGCGGGGGCGACACGCCTGGTCATCGTCACCTCACCCGGCAAGGAGGCCGTAGCCGACTACTTCCGCCCGCAGCCGGAACTCGAAGCCACCCTGGCCGAGCGGGGCAAGGAGGCGCTGCTGGAGAAGGTCCGCCGCGCGCCCGGCCTGCTCGCCGTCGAGACCGCCACCCAGGACAAGGCGCTGGGCCTCGGCCACGCCGTCGGCTGCGCCGAGCCCAACCTGCGGCCCGAGGACGAGGCCGTCGCCGTGCTGCTGCCCGACGACCTCGTGCTGCCCACCGGCGTGCTGGCCCGGATGGCCGCGGTGCGCGCGGAGAAGGGCGGGACGGTCCTCTGCGCCTTCGACATCCCCAAGTCCCAGATCTCCGCCTACGGCGTGTTCGACGTCGAGGACACCGGCGACGACGACGTCAAGAAGGTCAACGGCATGGTGGAGAAGCCACCCGCCGACGAGGCCCCGTCCACCTTCGCCGCGGCGGGCCGCTACCTGCTCGACCGGGCGATCTTCGACGCCCTCAGGCGGATCACCCCGGGCGCCGGTGGCGAGCTGCAGCTCACCGACGCCATCGCGCTGCTGATCGACGAGGGGCACCCCGTGCACGTGGTCGTGCACCGCGGTGGACGGCATGACCTGGGCAATCCTGGTGGTTTCCTGCGTGCCGCAGTGGACTTCGCACTGGACCATCCGGAGTATGGGCCCAGCCTCCGCGAGTGGTTGAGCGCGCGGATCAGTGGTCAGTAGGCACCAGTCGGGGACCGGGACGGAACGGGTACGGGGTAGCGGATGAGGTCAGTCGACGAGCAACTCGCCAGGGCCCTGGCGGCCGCGGTGCGCCCGGCGCCGGTGCGGGTGGCGATCTCCGAGGCGCAGGGGCTGCTCTGCGCCGAGGAGGTCGTGGCCGAGCGCTCGCTGCCCGGGTTCGACCAGGCCGCGGTGGACGGGTACGCCGTCCGCAGCGTCGACACCCAGCCCGCGGGCGAGGCCGCGGTGCAACTGCCGGTGGTGGGCGAGATCGCCTCCGGCTCCCGGCAGCCGCGCAGGCTCCAGCCGGGGCAGGCGGTGCGGGTGGCGACCGGCGCGCCGCTGCCCACCCTCGCCGACGCGGTGCTGCCGCTGGGCTTCACCGACGGGCACCACTCGAAGGTCACCGTGCACACCCCCGTGCCCTCGGCCGCCTACGTCCGGCGCACCGGGGAGGACGTGCAGACCGGTGACGTGGCCGTGCGCCGCGGGTCGATCATCGGCTCCGCCCAGGTGGGGCTGCTCGCCGCCGTGGGCAAGTCGAAGGTGCTGGTGTACCCGAGGCCGCGGGTGTCGGTGATCTCGGTGGGCGACGAGCTGGTCGACGTCGACCGGACCCCGGGGCAGGGGCAGGTCTACGACGTCAACTCCTACGCGCTGGCCGCCGCCGCCCGGGACGCGGGCGCCGAGGTGAGCCGGGTCGGCATCGTCAGCAGCGACGTCAAGCGCTTGCGCGAGGTGGTGGAGAGCAGGCTGTCGCAGGCGGAGATCCTGGTGATCTCCGGCGGGGTCGGCGGCGAGCTGGCCGAGGAGGTCCGCGCCGCCATCTCCGAGCTGGGCGACGTGGACCTGACCAGGGTGGCCATGCACCCCGGCTCGCAGCAGGGCTTCGGGCGGCTGGGGCCGGACGCGATCCCGGCGTTCCTGCTGCCGGGCAACCCGATGAGCGCCCTGGTCGTGTTCGAGGTCATGGTGCGGCCGCTGATCCGGGCCGCGCAGGGCAAGCGCAACCCACACCGGCGGGTGGTCAGCGCCCGGCTGCTGTCGCCGGTGACCTCTACCAAGGCGCGGCGCGGCTTCCTGCGCGGGCAACTGCTGCGCGACGAGACCAACGGCGAGTACCTGGTGCAGCCGCTGGGCCTGTCCGGGTCGCACCTGCTCGCCTCGCTCGCCGAGGCCAACTGCCTGGTCCTGATCGACGAGGACACCGTCGAGGTGTCCGTCGGCCAGGAGGTCCAGGTCAGCTTCCTAGCCCAGCGTGGCTAGCCCGCAGGCGCTCGGCCGCCACCCCGGCTGGCCCGCCCGGCTCGGCCCGCTGCGGGTACCCGCCGGGGTGGTGGAGCTGCGCGGGCCGCGGTTGCTCGACGGCGCCGCGTGGAGCCGGGCGCGGATCCGCGACCGGGAGCACCTGGAGAACTGGGAGCCGTCGGCGCCCGGGACGTGGGCCGAGCGCAACGCCCAGTTCGCCTGGCCCGCGCAGTGGTCGGCGCTGCGCTCGCTGGCCCGCCGCGGCATGTCGCTGCCGTTCGTGATCACCGTCGACGGTGAGTTCGCGGGGCAGCTCACCGTGGGCAACGTGGTCCGCGGGTCGCTGTGCTCGGCGTGGGTGGGCTACTGGGTGGCGTCCACCGCGGTGTCCGGGGGTGTGGCCACGGCGGCGGTGGCGATGGCCGTGGACCACTGCTTCCGGCTCTCCGGGCTGCACCGGGTGGAGGCCACCGTGCGGCCGGAGAACGGGGCGAGCCTGCGGGTGCTGGCGAAGCTCGGGTTCCGCGAGGAGGGGCTGTTCCGGCGCTACCTCGACGTCGCCGGGGACTGGCGGGACCACGTGTGCCTGGCGATCACCGCGGAGGACGTGCCGAACGGCCTGGTCAACCGCTTGGTCGCGGACGGCCGGGCCGGTCGGGGTTGACGTTTCGGGGTGGTGAAAGTTAATTGTTTGATCAGTGCCGTTACGGGGAATGGTGGACGGGCGACAACCCGAACGGGTGAGTTTCTCCGGCGCGCCTCCGCCACGCGTGTGACTGTTGTGACTAACGTGGTCAACGAAGTCCTCGGAGTACGTCAGGGGGAGGTGCGGACATGCCGAGTTCGTTGATCGTGGTCGCCCTCGTGGTCGCCTGGCTGGTCGTGCTCGTCCCCATGGTGGTGCGCAAGCGCCAGGAGATCGCCAGGACGGCGGATTCCGCCCTGGCCGCCCGAGTCGTGCGCAGCGGCTCCGCCGAAGACACCGGTCCCCGCGAGGAGACCGAGGACCCCCGGGAGGACTTCGCCATGCTCGACTCCGCGACGGTCGACCTCGAACCCGAGGAAGACGGGTTCACCTACACCGACGACTTCGCCGAGGACGAGGACGACTACGCCCCCGAACCCCGCCGGTTCCGCCCCGGCCGCGGCGGCTTCGACCCGGACGCCGCCGCCCGCGCCGCCCGGGCCAAGTACGCCTTCCGGCAGCGGATCGTGCTGCTCATGATCCTCACCGCGGTGCTCACCCTGATCACGGCGCTGGTCATGACCCCCCTGCTGTGGTGGGCGCACGGGCTCATCGACATCGCACTCGCCGGGTACCTCACCTACCTGCGCCGCCAGGTGCGCATCGAGGAGGAGATCCGGGAGCGCAGGCAGGCCAGGATGACCGCCACCCTCACCGTCCGCCGCTCCCACGCCCACCCGGCCGAGGACCAGCCCGACGACGACACCGACGCCGACGACGACCTCGACTCCGAGTACGAGGAACCCCGCCGCACCCCGGTCAAGGTCGCCCCCCGCATCACCCACCCCGGCGCCACCGCCGTCGACCTCGACGACGAAGACCCCTGGTTCGACGACCTCGGCGACGCCACCGTGCTGCACTACCGCCGGGCCGTGGGCGAGTAGGGACCCCCGCGAGGGGGCGTGTTCGTGGGCTGATAGGCTCTACGAGCACGAACAAGGGGCTGTAGCGCAGTTGGTAGCGCGTCTCGTTCGCATCGAGAAGGTCAGGGGTTCGATTCCCCTCAGCTCCACGCAGGGAAGGCGAGTGCTCGCACAGGGCGCTCGCCTTTTGCGTTCCGCATCGTCTCTGGGGGGCGACCCCCCAGACCCCCACGGTGCGGTGGGTTCCTGAATCAGCGTGGTTTTGTTCCGGCTCGGCCTTTCGGCCTTTGATCTTCGGACTTTGTGTTGGTGTGGTGTCTGCGGTTTTGGGGTGGGGTGGGTGTGCAAAAGGGCCCGCGAACCTGGTGGTTCGCGGGCCCTTTCGGTGGTGGGAGCTGGTTTTACTTGGCCTCTTCTGCTGCCTGGGCTTCGGCGACCTTGGCGCGGACGTCTTCCATGTCGACGGCCTTGACCTGGGTGATCAGGTCCTCCAGGGCCGGGGCGGGGAGGGCGCCGGGCTGGGCGTAGAGGACGACGCCCTCGCGGACGGCCATCACCGTGGGGATGGACGAGATGCCGAAGGCCTGCGCCAGCTGCTGCTGGGCCTCCGTGTCGACCTTGGCGAACACGACGTCCTCGTGCTTGTCCGAGGCCGCGTCGAAGACGGGGGCGAACTGGCGGCACGGGCCGCACCAGGACGCCCAGAAGTCGACGAGCACGGTTCCGCCACCGCCCACGACCTCGTCGAAGTTCTCGGTGGTCAGTTCGACCGTAGCCACAGGGGGCCTCCTCCGTTCGGGGCTGTCACCAGTGCCCAACGAACGACGCGGGCCGGTAATTCCCCGGGGTGCCCACGGTGCGGGGGTCGGTGCGCCCCGACTCCCGCACCGGGGCACGGCTACAGCGCCAATTCCTCGTCGGTGAGCAGGCGTGACCTGATGAGGAAGCGCACGCCCTCGGGGGCCTCCAGGGAGAACCCGCTGCCCCGGCCGGGGACGACGTCCACGGTCAGGTGGGTGTGCTTCCAGTGCTCGTACTGCGACCTCGACATCCAGAACGGGATCGGCTCGTCGATCCCGTCGACCTGCAGTTCCTGGAGCAGGACGTCCTGGCCGCCGGTGCGGAACTCGCCCGCCGGGTAGCACATCGGCGAGCTGCCGTCGCAGCAGCCGCCGGACTGGTGGAACATGAGCGGCCCGTGGGACTGCCGGAGGCGGCGCAGGACGGCCGCCGCCTCCGGGGTGTTGCTGACCCGCTCGCCCATCAGAAGAAGCCCTGGGCCTTGTCGGTGTAGCTGACCAGCAGGTTCTTGGTCTGCTGGTAGTGGTCGAGCATCATCTTGTGGTTCTCCCGGCCGATGCCGGACTGCTTGTACCCGCCGAACGCGGCGTGCGCGGGGTAGGCGTGGTAGTTGTTCACCCACACCCGGCCCGCCTGGATCTCGCGGCCCGCCCGGTAGGCGACGCCGCCGTCGCGGGACCAGACGCCTGCGCCGAGGCCGTAGAGGGTGTCGTTGGCGATCTTGATGGCGTCGGCGTAGTCGTCGAAGCGGGTGACCGAGACGACCGGGCCGAAGATCTCCTCCTGGAAGATCCGCATCTTGTTGTCGCCCTCGAAGATCGTCGGCTGCACGTAGTAGCCCTCGGCGAGGTCGCCGTCGAGCCGGGCGCGCTCGCCGCCGGTGAGCACCTTCGCGCCTTCCTGCCTGCCGATGTCGATGTAGGACAGGATCTTCTCCAGCTGGTCGTTGCTGGCCTGCGCGCCCATGGTGGTGGCGGTGTCGAGCGGGTGGCCCTGCACGATCTGCCGGGTGCGCTCGGTGGCGTCGCCGAGGAACTTCTCGTAGATGCCGGACTGGACCAGCGCCCGCGACGGGCAGGTGCAGACCTCGCCCTGGTTGAGGGCGAACATCGTGAAGCCCTCCAGCGCCTTGTCGTAGAAGGAGTCCTCGGCGGCGGCGACGTCGTCGAAGAAGACGTTCGGGCTCTTGCCGCCCAGCTCCAGCGTCACCGGGATGATGTTCTCGCTGGCGTACTGCATGATCAGGCGCCCGGTCGTGGTCTCACCCGTGAAGGCGATCTTCCGGATCCGCGGGCTGGACGCGAGCGGCTTGCCCGCCTCCACGCCGAAGCCGTTGACCACGTTGAGCACCCCGGCGGGCAGCAGGTCGCCGATGATCGACAGCAGCACGTGGATCGAGGCCGGGGTCTGCTCCGCGGGCTTGAGCACCACCGCGTTGCCCGCGGCCAGCGCCGGGGCGAGCTTCCAGACGGCCATCAGGATCGGGAAGTTCCACGGGATGATCTGCCCGACCACGCCCAGCGGCTCGTGGTAGTGGTAGGCGACCAGGCCCTCGTCGATCTCGGAGATGCCGCCCTCCTGCGCCCGGACGCACCCGGCGAAGTAGCGGAAGTGGTCGATCGCCAGCGGCAGGTCGGCGGCCAGCGTCTCGCGCACGGCTTTGCCGTTGTCCCAGGTCTCGGCCACCGCGAGGGCCTCGAGGTTCTCCTCCATCCGGTCGGCGACCTTGTTGAGGACGTTGGCCCGCTCGGCGGGCGAGGTGCGGCCCCAGGCGGGCGCGGCGCCCTCGGCGGCGTCGATGGCCCGGTCCACGTCCTCCGCGGTGCCCCGGGCGACCTCGCAGAACACCTGCCCGGTCACCGGGGAGGGGTTGTCGAAGTACTGGCCCCTGGCGGGGGCGACGTACTCGCCGCCGATGTAGTGGTCGTACCGGGCCTCGAAGGAGACGATGCTCCCGTCCGTCCCTGGAGCTGCGTACCGGGTCATCGGTGGGCCTCCCGCGTCGTCGGTGGAGTGATGTCGACCACGTTATGGGCGGCAACGTTGCAGTCGCGTTGCACCGACGAGGCGGTTGCCGGATCAACCACCGGGGCCGCATCATCGGGGGGATGACCAACCCGGAGGACTACGCGCACCTGCTGGCGCGCGTGCGCGACGCCGTGCTCAGCGGGGGGCCTGCCCCCGCCGCGCCGCGCGAGGTCGTGTCCGACTCGTGGCGCCGGTCGCTGGCGGGCGGGGTCGACCCGGACGGCAACCTCCCGCCGGTCGTCTACTCCGGGGCCGACCTGCGCGACCTGCGCGCGGCGCACCCGCTGGCCGAGGTGCTGCCGGTGCTGCGCGCGACCCTGGTCGGCATCGCCGACGAGGCCATGCACCTGATGATCGTCACCGACGCCGACGGCAACATCCTCTGGCGCGAGGGCCAGGTCGACGTGTGCCTGCTCGCCGACCGGGTCGGCCTGGCCGAGGGCACCCGGTGGAGCGAGGACGCCATGGGCACCAACGCCATGGGCACCACGCTGGCGGTCGACCGGCCGGTGCAGATCCACTCCGCCGAGCACCTGGTGCGCACCATCCACGCCTGGACCTGCGCGGCGGCCCCGGTGCACGACCCGGACACCGGCGAGGTCCTCGGCGCCATCGACGTCACCGGCCCGCTGCGCACCCGCCACCCGGCGACCCTGGCCCTGGTCACCGCCGCCGCCCAGCTCGCCGAGGGGCAACTGCGGGTCCGGATGACCGCCCGCGACGAGCAGTTGCGCCGCCGCAACCTGCCGCACCTGCTCGGCCTGCGCGGCGCGGCGCTGCTCAGCGCCTCCGGTCGGGTCATCGCCGCAGAGGCGTGCGGCCCGCTGCCCGCGCGGCTGGACGTGTCGGCCGCCGCACTGTCCCTTCCGGACGGTCGGGAGGCCCTGGTCGAGCCGCTGGACGAGGGCTACCTGCTGCGGTTGTCCCGGTCGGCCCGGAGTGCGCCGCGCACACCCCGGCTGGAGCTGAGCTTCCTCGGCGCCACCCACCCGGTGGCCACTGTGGACGGCCGGGCGCAGCCGCTGTCCCCGCGCCACGCGGAAATCCTCACCGCGCTGGCGCTGAACCCCGCCGGCCTGACCGCCGACCAGTTGGCCTTGGCCCTGCACGGCGACGCGGGCAACCCGGTCACCGCCCGCGCCGAGATGCACCGCCTCCGCGCCGCCCTCGGCGACCGCATCGTCCTGACCCGCCCCTACCGGCTGGCCGCGGACCTCACCGCGGACTTCCTCGCGCTGCCGGACCTGTTGCGCGCCAACGACCTCCGGGCCGCCGCCGGGGTGGGCCCGCTCCTGCCGCGCTCGGACGCCCCGGTCGTCCGCGAGCAGCGGGACGAACTCGAAGCCGCGGTGCGCCGGGCCGTGCTCGACGCGGGCGACGCCGATGACCTCTGGGCCCTCGCCCACAGCCCAACGGGGTCTCAGGACCTGGAGGTCTACGACACCCTCATCGGCCTCCTGTCCCGCTACGACCCCCGGCTGCCCATCGCCAGGGCCCGCCGGGACCGCTTGGCCCGCTAGACGCCGAGCCGGTGGTGGATGGCGGTGATGGCCCGGGCGTAGGGGACTTCCGAGTCGCTGAGGACGGCGTCGGTGTTGGCGCCCCTGGCGAGGGCGAACACCTCGAAGGCGAGCTGGGCGGCGTCGGTGTCGGCGGGCAGGTGGCCCGCCTCGACGGCCTCGGTGACCAGGCGTTCCAGGAACCGGCCCCACTGCTGCTGCCCGGAGCGGATGGCGTCGTGCACGCGACCCCGCCGGGCGTCGAACTCGGCGGTGACCGCCGCGAAGAAGCAGCCGCCGGGGAAGACCCGGGACTTGGAGTAGGTCAGCCAGTGCTCCAGCAGCGCGACGAGGCGGGGGAGGCCGGGGTCGGCGGTGGCGGCCGGGGTGATCACGTGCGCCCGGAAGATCTTCTCGGCGTGCTCGATGGCCGCGAGCTGGAGGTCCTCCTTCGACCCGAACAGGGCGAAGATGCCGCTCTTGCTCAGCTCCAGCTCGCTCGCGAGCCGCCCGATCGTGATCCCCTCCAGGCCCTCGACCGAGGCCAGTTCGACCGCTCGTTGCAGGGTGACCCGCCGGGTCTCCTCGCCGCGCGCCAGCCGTCCGTCCACGGAAATCACTCTAGACGAACGATCGGTCACCTGAAACTATATGACCGATCGTTCGTACACTTGAGGGGACACCATGGACATCCGGGAACTCGACCGCGCGGCCATCGCCTCGACCACGCGGTTCGCCGAGCAGGCCACCGACGAGCAGCTCGACGCCCGCACGCCCTGCGACAAGTGGGCCGTGCGCGACGTGCTGGAGCACATGGTCGACAACAACCGGCGCACGCTCGGCCAACTGGGCGCGGACTTCGAGCCCACCGGCGACCCGCGCGCCGACTTCCGCGCCTCCTCCGCCGCCCTGCACGCCCACTTCGCCGACGACGCGGTGCTGACCAGGACGTTCGCGCTCGGGGACTACCAGGTGCCGGGGGAGTTCGCGCTCGGGGTGCACTTCGGGGACGTCCTGGTGCACGGCTGGGACATCGGCACCGCCCTCGGCCTCGACGTCGAGCTGGACGAGTCCCTGGTCCGGGTGGCGCTCGACCGGATCGGGCAGTTCCCGGACTCACCCGGCATCTGGGGGCCGGGCGGCCTGTTCGCGGACCGCCTCCCGGTCGCCGACGACGCCCCGCCGCAGGAGCGGCTGCTCGCGCTCACCGGGCGGTCCCGCGACTGGCGGTAGCGCCGGGGGCACCCGCAGCGATGGACAGGGCACAGGCCGGTGGCGGGGAACCCGCCACCCCACGGATCACCCCGGGGAGTAGGAGGTCACGCTGACCGAGCCGGTGACCGCGACCGGCTCGGTCAGCGCGGCGATGCGCCCGGGGAGCGCCGACGCGTCGTGGAACGCGTTCGGCCCCATGCCCACCAGCGCTTCGACGTCGCGGTGCGGCAGCTCCATCCGGAACTCCACCAGCCGCCGGTCGACGGGGGTGAAGTGCGCGGCGAGCTTGTCGTCGATGCCGTCCTGCTTGTCCGCGCCCACGCTGAGCAGGTCCAGGGCGGACACCAGTTCGCCGAGGTGCGCCGCGGTCGGCGCCACCACCACCAGCGTGCCGCCGGGTGCCAGGACCCGGTGCAGCTCGGCGGGGTTGCGCGGGGCGAACACGTTGACGACCAGCCCGGCCGCGTCGGTGCGCACCGGCAGCGGCTGCCACGCGTCGCACACCACCGCCCCGATCCGCGGGTGCGCCTTCGCCGCCCGGCGCAGGGCGTTCTTCGACGCGTCCAGCGCCAACCCCACCCGGCCGGGCCGCGCGTCCAGCACCGCCGCCAGGTAGTGGCCGGTGCCCGCGCCCAGGTCGACGACGCAGCCGGGACCGGGTTCGACCGCCGTCAGCGCCCGCGCGATCGGGTCGTAGTGGCCCGCGCCGAGGAACGCCACCCGCGCGTCGACCATCGCCGCGGTGTCCCCGGTGAAGGTCGCCGCGCCGCGCAGCAGGCTCGCGTAACCCTGCCTGGCCACGTCGAACGCGTGCCCGCGCGGGCAGCGCAGCACCCGCTCGGCCAGGACCAGGTCGTCGCCGCAGTGCGGGCAGCGCAGGTACGCGACGGCGTCGGGCAGCACCGGCCTACCCGCGCAGGTCGTCGAGCGCCGACGAGATCGCCCGGTGGAACGTCGGGTAGGCGAAGATCATCCCGCGCAGGGTGTCGACCGGCACCTCGCCGTGCACGGCCACCGCCAGCGCGCCCAGCACCTCGCCGCCGCCGGGACCCATCGACGTGGCACCGACCAGCACGCCCCGGTCGGCGTCCTCGACCAGCTTGATCAGGCCCGCGTTGCCCAGCTTGTGGATGAACCCGCGCGAGGAGTCCGGGATCCGGGTGATCCCCGTCCGCACGGTCAGCCCGGCCTCCCGGGCGGCGGCCTCGCTGAGGCCCACCGACCCGACCTCCGGGTCGGTGAAGGTCACCCGCGGCACCGCCCGGTAGTCGGCCTTGGTCTCCCGGCCGAGGATGTCGTCCCCGGCGATGCCCGCCTGGTACATCGACATGTGCGTGAAGGCGCCCTTGCCGGTGATGTCGCCGATCGCCCACAGCCCCTCGGCGGCGCGCATCCGGTCGTCGACCGCGGGGCCCTTGGCGGACTCGTCGAGGCCGTAGGCGCCCAGGCCCAGGGCGGCCATGTCGGTCTTGCGACCGGCCGCGACCAGCACCCTGGCGGCGGTGACCGGCTCGCCGCCCTCGACCTCCAGCGTCACCCGGCCCTCGGCGTGCCTCGCCCCGGTGATCTTCACGCCGGTCCGCACCGCGACGCCGTCCGCGGTGAGCCGCTCGGCGAGCAGCTCACCGGCCTCCGGCTCGTCCTGCGGCAGCAGCCGGGCGTTGGACTGCAGGAGGGTCACCTCCGCGCCGAACCGGGCGAAGACCTGGGCGAACTCGCACCCGACCGGGCCGCCGCCGATGACCGCCAGCGACTCGGGCACCTCGGTGGCCCGGACCGCCTCCCGGTTCGTCCAGACCGGGCCGTCGGCCAGGCCGGGGATGGGCGGCACGGCGGGGTCGGTGCCGGTGTTGAGCACGATGCCGCGGGTGGCCGCCACGGTGTGCGTCCCGTCCGGACCGGTGACCTCGAGTTCACCCGGTGCGGTGATCCGCGCGGTGCCGCGGAGGAACCGCGCCCCGGACGCCAGCAGCCGGTCCACGGCAGCCTTGTCGTCCCAGTCGGCGGTGGCCTCGTCCCGGATGCGCGCCGCGACCGGGGCCCAGTCCGGGGTGACCTCGACCGACCCGGCCAGCTCCCCGGCCCGCCGCGCCTCGGCGAGCGCGTCCGCCGCCCGGGTCATCATCTTCGTCGGCACGCAGGCGAAGTACGGGCACTCCCCGCCCACCAGCCGCGACTCGATCCCCAGCACGGACAGCCCCGCCCCGGCCAACCGCGCCGCGAGCGCCTCGCCCCCGGGGCCCAGCCCCACCACGGCGACGTCGACGGTCTGCTCGACCATGGTCATCCACTCCTTCACCCGGTGTCCGCCAGTACCTCAGCACGTCGTGCCCGCCCGCGCACCGCGAGGGCGACGACGACCGGGACCAGCGCCAGGCCGACCGCGACGTAGGCGTTGCCCAGCACCGCCTGCCTGCCCGACCAGTGCAGTTCGACCTTGGCACCACTGGGCGCCAGGGCGAACTCCCACCCCGTGGCCACGACGGCGACCGCGACGACCCACAGCGGTCGCCCCCGCCCGACCAGCCACCCGACCAGCGGCACCACCCACACCCAGTGGTGCGTCCAGGAGACCGGGCTCACCAGCAGGCCCACGAAGGCGGTCACCAGCAGCGCGCCCACGTGGTCGCCCCGCTTCGCCAGCCGGGCCACCACCAGCGCCCCGACGCCCAGGCAGAGCGCGCCCGCGACCGCCCAGACTGCCATCGCCCAGTGCCCCTCCCCGGTCAGCCGCTGGACCAGCCCGTTGATCGACTGGTTGCCGATCCAGGAGTTGGTGGTCGCGTCGTTCCCGTCGATCAGCGCCCGGCCCCAGAAGGCGGCGGTGTCGCCGGGCAGCAGCGCCCACGCGGCCAGGTTGAGCAGGACGAACACCCCTACCGCCCGACGTGCGTCCGCCCACCGCCCGGTCAGCGCCAGGTGCGCCACGAAGATCAGCGGGGTCAGCTTGACCGCCGCCGCCAACCCCACGAGCACCCCGCCCGCGGGGCGACCGCGCAGGACGAGGACGTCCACGGCGACCAGGGCCGCGAGGACCAGGTTGACCTGGCCGAGGGCCAGGGTGCGCCAGACCGGTTCGAGGGCGAACGCGCCCGCGAAGACCAGGAGCACCTGCCGGTTCGCGCTCGTGCGGGGGAGGCTGAGCCGGACCAGCGCCGCGAGGGACAGGACGGACAGGACGGCGAGCAGACCCCACGCCAGTTGCGCGGGGAGGTAGGTCAGCGGCACGAACAGGATCGCCGCGATGGGCGGGTAGGTGAAGGGCAGGGCCGGTGCCCACGGCTCACCGGTGGTCAGCGGCGCGTAGAGGGGGTCACCGTTGAGGAAGGTGAGCGCACCCGCCCGGTAGACGCTGCTGTCCACCCCGAGACCGCGCCCCGACAGCCACGCGAACACCGCCAGGGCCCCCAGGGCGACGGCCACCCCGGCGACGACCCCGGCCCGCACCGGGCGCGGCGCCGCCCCCACCGCGTCCGACATGCGGCCACCATAGTCGTGATCGGACAGTCGGATCGTGTGATCCGCGATTCCTCGGTTGTGGACGGTGCGCAGGCGCCGCCGACCCGGTCCGGTCAGCGCAGGGGCTTGGTGCGGTCGACCTCTTCGATGTCCTTGCGGCGGACGATCTGGGTCACCGGGCCCGTCTCGGTGTGGCCCTCGCGGGCCAGCCAGTCGCTCAGCTCGCGCGCGACCGCGGCGAGCGTCGGGCGGCGGGCCGGGTCCTGGTCGAGGGAGGCGGTGAGCAGGCGGCGGTGGGCGCTGTTCTGCGGCAGGTGGGTCAGCGGCTCGCCCTTGGCCGCGGCCATCAGCGCCTGCATGGCGTTCTCCCTGGTGCCGCGCGGCGGGCGGCCGGTGAGGGCGTAGCTGACCGTGGCCGCGAGCTGCCAGGCGTCGGAGGCGGGGGTGGCGTTGGCGCCCGCCGCGGTCTCCGAGGCGAGGAAGTCCGGGGTGCCCACCATCATGCCGGTGGCGGTCAGGGTGGAGTCGCCCTTGGCCCTGGCGATGCCGAAGTCGATCAGGTGCGCGTTGCCGTCCGGGTCGATGATCACGTTGGACGGCTTCACGTCGCGGTGCAGGACGCCCTTGGCGTGCGCGGCAGCCAGCGCCCCCGCCATGGTGATCCACAGCCGGGCCACCGCCACGTCGTCCAGCGGGCCGCCGGTGCCCACCCGGTCGGCCAGCGGCTGGCCCTCGATGTACTCCATGATCAGGCCGAGGCCGTCCGGCTCGGAGACGATGTCGTAGACGCGCACGCAGTTCGGGTGGTGCACCGCCGCCAGCGCGCGGGCCTCGCGCAGCATCCGCTCCTCGGTCTCCGCGTCCGGGGCGTGCGCCATCTTCACCGCCACCGTGCGGTCGAGCTGGGTGTCCACGGCCAGCCAGACCGTGCCGAACCCGCCCTGACCCAGCGGGCGGACGCGGCGGAAGCGGCTGCCCGACGGCTTGATCGGCGGCGGGGCGGCGCCGCGCGGGGTGAACGGCAGCGGGCCGGGGTCGGCCGCCAGCTTCGCCAGGGCGGCCCGGTCCGGCTGCGGCTCCATCCTGGTCGGGGTGACCGGCGGGCGCGGCGGCGGCTGCGGGGGCTGGTACGGCGGCGGCCTGCGCACCGGCTGCTGCGGCGGCTGGTACTGCGACACCTGCGGCGGCGGCTGGTACGGCGGGACCTGCTGCGAGCGGCCCTGCTGGGGGTTGCCGTGCTGCGGGTTGCCGTGCCGGGGGTCCCCCGAGTCGGGGCCCTGGTTCTGGTACTGGCGCTCGATGGTGGACCAGCTCGGCGGCCCCACCACGTACACCGGGATCAACCCCAGCACGCTGACCAGCAGGAACCCGATCCAGAGGAACGCGAGCGCGTTCGCCTCGACCGTCAGGCTCGCCACCGCCATCAGCGCGAACGGGATCCAGATCAGCCGACCCGGCCACTTCGGCCCCCGGCGCAGCGCGGCGCGGCCCTGCAGCATCACGAACAGCAGGCACAGCACGGGCACCACGACGAGCACGCCCAGGCGCAGCAGGTACATCGGGATCGACTCGTAGGGGTGGAACAGCACCTCGTAGGCGGTCGGCCGCTCGCCCAGGTACAGGCTCTGCTGCCCGACCCAGCAGTACTCCTCGGTGAAGGAGCCCAGCTCGGCCTCGGTCAGCGGCACCCGCTCCCCGGCGAAGACCGCCCGGTAGACGCTGCCGACGCCGTTGAACAGCAGCCACGGGAACAGGAAGACGGCGAGGCCGCCGATCGCCCCGATCACCGAGAGCGTGACCGCGTTGTAGGTGTTGCCGGTGAACTTGCGGACCAGTGCGATGGTCAGCGTGCCCAGCACGGGCAGCAGCGCGATCAGCGCCCCGGCCGTCGCGGTCGCCCACACCCAGTCACCCGGGCACAGGCCGGGGCCGAAGATGCTGTGCGCGAGGGACAGCAGCGAAGCGGCTAGCTCCAGCACTGCGTCCACCAGCTCCTCTCGTGTTCCGGCCGGGTGTCCACCGGACCAGGCGCGGCGCGCCTGCTCCCAGGGTATGTCGACCCGTGGTCCGGCGGCGGCGGTTGTCCACAGGACGCGACGGCCCGTACCCCGGTTCCATCAGTTGTCCACAGGCTGCCGACGGCGCCGCCACGACCCCCGGTTCGGTGGCAAGGTATCGGCAAGGCACTTCAGCGCGGCGATCGGAGGGCGGGGATGGGCGACTACGCGGCGGCGCGCGAGCGCGGTCTGACCGACCCGGAGGGCTTCTGGCTGGACGCGGCCGGGGCCCTGGACTGGGACCGGGCGCCCACCCGGGCCCTGGACGACAGCGCGGCACCGCTGTACCGGTGGTTCCCCGACGGCGTGCTCAACACCTGCCACAACGCCCTCGACCGGCACGTCGCGGCGGGGCGCGGCGAGCAGGTCGCCCTGGTGTACGACTCGCCGGTCACAGGTACCAAGGCCACCTACACCTACGCCGAGCTGACCGACCTGGTGGCGCGCTTCGCCGGGGTGCTGGCCGGGCTGGGGGTGGTCAAGGGCGACCGGGTGGTCATCTACCTGCCGATGATCCCGCAGGCCGTGGTGGCCATGCTGGCCTGCGCCCGGCTCGGCGCGGTGCACTCGGTCGTCTTCGGCGGGTTCGCCCCGCGCGAGCTGGCCGGTCGCATCGCCGACGCCGAGCCCAAGGTCCTGGTGACCGCCACCTGCGGCGTGGAGCCGACCAGGGTGGTCGAGTACCGGCCGATCATCCGGGAGGCGCTGGAGCTGACCGGGCACCGGCCCGAGCGGGTCGTGCTGCTGCAGCGCGAGCAGGCCAGGACCGAACCGGAGCCGCTCGACCTCGACTGGGACGAGGCGATGGCCGCCGCCGAGCCCGTCGGCTGCGTGCCGGTGGCCGCGACCGACCCGCTGTACGTGCTCTACACCTCCGGGACCACCGGCAAGCCCAAGGGCGTGGTCCGCGACAACGGCGGGCACGCGGTGGCGCTGGCCTGGTCCATGGCGAACGTCTACGACGTGGGCGCGGGTGAGGTCATGTGGACCGCCTCCGACGTCGGCTGGGTCGTCGGCCACTCCTACATCGTCTACGCGCCGCTGCTGGTGGGCGCCACCACCGTGCTCTACGAGGGCAAACCCGTCGGCACGCCGGACGCGGGCGCGTTCTGGCGGGTGGCGGCCGAGACGGGGGCGAAGGTGCTGTTCACCGCGCCGACCGCGTTCCGGGCGATCAAGCGGGCCGACCCGGACGCGGTGGAGTTGGCCCGGTACGACCTGAGCGGGCTGGAGGCGCTGTTCCTGGCGGGGGAGCGGCTGGACCCGGAGACCCACCGCTGGGCGAGCGAGAAGCTGGGCGTGCCGGTGGTGGACAACTGGTGGCAGACCGAGACCGGGTGGCCGATCTGCGCGAACCCGCGCGGGCTGGAGCCGCTGCCGATCAAGCCGGGGTCCCCGAGCGTGCCGATGCCCGGCTACGACGTGCGGGTCCTCGGGCCGGGTGGGGAGGAGTTGCCCACCGGCGAGGAGGGGGCGATCGTCCTGCGGCTGCCGCTGCCGCCGGGGGCGCTGCCCACGCTGTGGGGTGACGACGAGCGGTACGTGCGGTCGTACCTGACGGCGTTCCCCGGCCACTACCTGACCGGCGACGGCGGCTCGATCGACGCCGACGGCTACGTCCACGTCATGGGCCGCACCGACGACGTGATCAACGTGGCGGGCCACCGGCTGTCCACCGGGTCGATGGAGGCGGTGCTCGCCGCGCACCCCGCGGTCGCCGAGTGCGCGGTGATCGGGGTCCGGGACGCGGTGAAGGGGCAGCTCCCGCACGGGTTCGTGGTGCTCAAGTCGGGGGTGGAGGTCGAAGAGGAGGAGCTGCGGCGGGAACTGGTGGCCGCCGTCCGGCGGGAGATCGGGCCGGTGGCCGCGTTCCGGCACGTGGCGGTCGTCGACGCGCTGCCGAAGACGCGGTCGGGGAAGATCCTGCGCAAGACCATGCGCGCGATCGCCGACGGCCGCGACGAGCCCTCACCGTCGACGATCGAGGACCCGGCCGTGCTGGAGGCGCTGCGCGCGGTGCTGCGCGAACCCTGACCCGCCGCACCCGACCGGACCGAGTGAGGAGCGCCGGTGCACCGAAGACAGCTCGACTCGGCGGTCATCGCCGCGATCGCCTTCGACGCCATGACCAACACCCTGGAGGTCGAGTTCCGCACCGGCCAGGTGCACCGGTACCTCGACGTGCCCAAGCACGTGTACTGGCGGTTCGCCTCCGCGGAGAGCTCCGGTTCCTTCTTCGACGAGGAGGTCAAGGGCAGGTTCGAGGAGCAGCGGGTGCGCTGACGGCCGATGGACAGCGGGCGGGTTCCCGGGCAATCTGGAGCAGACTGGCACCCCGGTGCCGACGACCCCGCACCAGACACCCCCGCACCCCGCTGAGGACTGAGCAGACCGGCCATGGACGAGCAGCCGCACCGCCCCAAGACGCGCATCCTGCCCGTGGAACAACGCCGCGGCCCGGACCTGGCCGCCGTGCTGTCCCTCGGGCTGATCGCACCCGCGTTCCTCAGCAGCCTGGTCGTGATGATCCTGCTCGGCTCGATCGCGTGGCCGTCGCAGTCGTGGGTGATCCCGGTGGTGTGGGTGCTCTCCGGCGTCGTCGTGTTCGTCCCGGCGATCGAGGCGGTCCTGGCCAAGGGCCTGTTCGACATGCACGAGCCGTCCGCGCGCGACCTGTCCCGGCTGGAACCGGTCTGGACGTCGGTGTGCCGGGCCGCGGGGGTCAACCGGGAGCGCTACCGGCTGTGGATCGAGGGCTCCAAGGGGCTCAACGCGTTCGCCGCGGGCGGTCGGACGGTGGCGGTGACCAGGGCTGCGCTGGACCTGCCGCCGCACCTGCTCGAGGCGGTCCTCGCGCACGAGCTGGGCCACCACCTGCACGGGCACGCCCGGGTGTCGCTGCTGGGCTGGTGGTACCAGCTACCCGCGCGCGGGGCGATCATCCTGGTCGCGCTGGTGGCCAAGGGCGTGCTGGCCGTGGGCAGGTTCTTCGGCCGCTTCGGCGGCGCGGCGGTCGTGCTGGCCTCGGTGCTGCTGGTGCTGGTCCTGCTCGCCGGGGTGGTCTACCTGAACCCGTGGCTGCTGCTGATGCCCCTGCTGGCCCCGGTCGTGGCCTGGTCGTCGCGGCTGGGCGAGTACCGGGCCGACCGCGCCGCCGCCGCCCTCGGCTACGCCCCCGCCCTGCGCGACGTGCTCAAGGGCTGGCTGGCCGCCGCGGGCGGCGACCGCCGCACCTGGCGTGCCCGCGTCCTCGCCTCCCACCCGGCCCACGTCGACCGCATCCGGCGCCTGCAGAACGCCTGAGCGGCAGCGCGAAGGGCAGGCCGCCGAGCCGGTGCAGCTGAACTCGAAGACGGCGACCTCCGGTCCCGCGGCGGGGCCCGGGAGGTCAGCGGGTGGCGAAGGTCCTGCGGTAGTCGTGGGGGGCCACGCCGACCTGCTTCTGGAAGTGGTGGCGCATCAGGGCGGTGGAGGTGAAGCCGCAGCGGTGGGCCACCTCGTCGAGGGTGAGGGCGGTGGTTTCCAGGAGGCGCCTGGCGTGCAGGACCCGTTGGGTGGTCAGCCACCTGTGCGGGGTGGTGCCGGTCTCGGCGACGAAGCGGCGGGCGAAGGTGCGCTCGGACATCGTGGCCCGCCTGGCCAGCGCGGACACCGGGTGCTCCTCGGTCAGGTGCTCCAGCATCCAGGTGAGGATGGGTTCCAGGCTCTCCGCCTGGCAGTCGGGCACCGGCAGGTCGACGTACTGGCGCTGGCCGCCGTCGCGCTGCGGGGGGACGACCATGCGGCGGGCGATGGTCGTCGCCGCGGCTGAGCCGAGTTCGCGGCGGACCAGGTGCAGGCAGGCGTCGATGCCCGAGGCGGTGCCCGCGCCGGTGACGATGTCGCCGTCGTCGACGAACAGGACGTCCGGGTCGAGGACGGCCCTGGGGTGGCGGGCGGCGAACTCGGCGGCGTGGCGCCAGTGGGTGGTGCAGCGGCGGCCGTCCAGCAGGCCCGCCGCGCCCAGGATGAACGCGCCGTTGCACACCGACAGGAGGGTGGCGCCGCGGGCGTGGGCGGCGCGGACGGCCGCCAGGACCGGTTCCGGGTACTCGTCGCGGATCGTGCAGGCGGGGACGGCCACCAGGTCGGCGCCGTCGAGCGCGTCCAGGCCGTGGTCGGGCAGGACGCGGAGGCCGACGTCGGTGCGCAGCGGTTTCCCGGGTTCCTCGCCGACCACGCGGAACTCCACCGGTGGCACGCCCTCGTCGGTGCGGTCGGTGCCGAAGACCTCGCACAGGACGCCGAACTCGAACGGGGCGAAGTCGTCGATCAGGATGGCCGCGACGGTCTTGAGCATGGGCACAGCGTAGTTGGCAGGATTTTGTGGTGCAGGGTCAGTGCTGCCACTGGTGGCAGGAATTGATGCGGCGCAGCATTGCTGCCATGACTACCGCACTCGTCCTCGCCGCCCTGTTCGCCCTGCTCACCTGGGGCCTCAACCGCAACCACACCCCCGGACCCGCGGGCAGCCGCGACGTCGAGGACCGCGACGCCGTGCGCGTGGCCGCCGAGCTGCGCGCCCGCGAACCGGAACCGGTCCGGCCGGAAGTCAGCGCCAGGAGGGCAGCCACAGTTCGGCTTGCCACCGGCTCTCGGTGATCGGGTCGCCGTTGAGGATCGGCCACAGCCAGGCGAAGTTCGCCACCACCAGGCCCACGTACAGGGCCACCACCAGCAGCCCGGTGCCGCGCCGCTCCGCCCCGGCGCGCGCGGCACCGAGGACCTGCCCCAGGCACAGCGTGATGCCCAGGACCAGGAACGCCGCCATCGGCGTGGCGTAGAAGAAGTACATCTGCCGGTCGAGGGTGGCGAACCAGGGCAGCAGCCCGGTCAGGTAGCCCACGACCACCGCCGCGTACCGCCAGTCCAGCCTGGCGAACATCCGCCACAGGCCCCAGGCCAGCATGGGCAGCGACAGCCACCACAGCGCGGGCGTGCCGATCAGCATCGTCGCCGACACGCAGCGGGTCTCGCCGCAGCCGGTGGTGCCGCCCTCGTAGTAGTAGAGCATCGGCCGCAGGCTCATCGGCCACGTCCACGGCTTCGACTCCCACGGGTGCTGCTGGCCGGGCTTGGTCACCAGCGAGGCGTGGAAGTCCAGCACGTGGGTGGAGTACTGGAAGAGCGAGCCGAGCGCGCCCCTGGCCACCGAGAGCGGGTCCGTGCCGGTGGTCGCCACCAGGGTGCGGTCGATGGCGGTCTCCGAGCCGAACCAGGCCCACCAGGTCGACAGGTACGCCACCACGCCGAGCACCACGAACGCCCACAGCCCGGGCAGCACGTCGCGCACGATCGCGCCGCGCCACGGGTGCCGGACCCCGGCCGCGCGCCGCGCCGCCACGTCGAACATCACCGTGAGCAGGCCGAACGCGGCGATGTAGTACATGCCCGACCACTTCACCCCGCAGGCCAGGCCGAGCAGCACGCCCGCGCCCAAGCGCCACCAGCGGACCCCGAGCCGCGGTCCGGCGCCGTCCACCAGCCAGCGGACCGGCGGCACCTTCTGGAAGAACCGGGCCACCGGCCCGGTGCCCGGGGAGTTCACCCAGCCCTCGTCGGCCGCCGCGGCCAGCCGGGAGCGCACCTGGTCGCGGTCGACGAGCACGCAGGCGAAGGAGGCGAGGATCAGGAACGCCAGGAAGATGTCGAGCATCCCCATGCGCGATTGCAGGTGCGACACGCCGTCGGCGATGAGCAGGATGCCCGCGAGCGCACCGAGCAGGGTGGAGCGGGTGAGCCTGCGGGCGATCCGCACCACCAGGATGATCATCAGCGTGCCGCACAGCGCGGCGGTGAACCGCCACCCCCAACCGCTGTAGCCGAAGAGCCACTCGCCGAGGGCGATGAACGTCTTGCCCAGCGGCGGGTGCACGGTCAGCTCGTAGCCGGGGTTGTCCTCGACGCCGCCGTTGCGCAGCATCTGCCACGCCTGCGGGGTGTAGTGCTTCTCGTCGAAGACCGGGGTGCCGTTGTCGGTGGGCGAGCCCAGGTTCTGGAACCGCACGACGGCGCCGATGACGCCGATGACGGCGGTCACCAGCCAGCCGCGCAGCCGGTCGGTCGGCATCGGCCTGCCCAGGACGCGTTCGCGCAGCACGGCGGCCGGGCTCGGCCCGCCCACCTGCCCGGGCGGTGGTATCCGGTCTGCCTCGTCCTCGACTGCGGGCGCGCTCACGCCGTGGATCGTAAGGCGCCCGGTGTGCGGTCCGCGTCGGGATGGTCGACGCGGGGCCCCGGACCGCCCGGAATCGGGCAAATCAACTGATCGTGTAGTTGTTTGCCCAGCTCAGAGGGGGTAGCAAAGTGGAGGCGGTAGTGGATCCACTGGAGACGGGGTGCGGGGTGCCTCCTGGACGGCCCACGATTCGGTCCCGGCAGGTCGCCGGTGAGCTGCGCAGGCTGCGCAAGCAGGCCGGGATGACCACCGGGGAGGTCGGCGCGCGGCTCGGCCTGTCGCAGGCCAAGGTGAGCCGGGTGGAGACCGGCAGCTCCGGGCTGCGCCTCCCGGACGTCGAGGCGATGCTCGGGCTCTACCGGGTGCCCGCGCCCCGGCGGGTGGAGATCCTGGACCTGGTCCGGCAGGCCGCCGAGCCCGGCTGGGTCCAGGTGCACGGCCGCGGCCTGCCCGAGCAGTGGCAGACGCTGGTCGACTGGGAGTCGAAGGCCTCGCGCCTGCGCAACCACCAGCCGCTGATCATCCCGGGGTTGCTGCAGACCCCGGACTTCGCCCGCGCGGTCCTGCGCGGGACCGCCCCGGCGCCGCTCTCGCCCGCCGAGCTGGACGGCAAGGTCGCCGCCCGGCTGGCCCGGCAGGCGATCCTGAGCCGCGAGTCGCCGCCGGTGCTGCACGTGGTGCTGGGGGAGTGGGCGCTGCGGGTGCCGGTCGGCGGCCCGCACGTGCACCGCGGGCAGCTACGGCACCTGCTGGAGATGTCGCGCCGCCCCCGGGTGGTGCTCCAGGTCGTGCCGTCGGACACCGAGGCGCACCCCGGGCTGGAGGGGTCGTTCGTGCTGATGGACTTCCCCGCCGACCCGGCGCTGGCCTACACCGAGCACCGGGCGCGCAGCGTGTTCCTCGACGAGCCTGCGGACGTGGAGGTGTTCCGGCTGGCCTGGCAGCGCATCCTGGCCCACGCCTGGTCGCCGGAGCGCTCGACCGCGTTCCTGGCCGAACTGGCGGGGCTGCCCACGTAGGGTCCACCCGTGCGCGTCGTCGGAACCGAACTGGTCAGCAAGATCACCGGGCACGAGTCGGTCAACGGGACCGCCTTCGGCGTCCACGCCACCGACCTCGGCGTGATGTGGTCCTCCGGCGAGCGCACCTTCGTCGTCTTCGGCGACACCTACGGCGACGGCTGGTGCGGCGACGGCGCGGGCCCGTCGACCGGGGCGGACTGGCGCTGCAACTTCCTCGCCGTCGCCGAACCCCAGGACCTCTCGGCGGGCCTGCGCTTCACCTCGGTGGTGGCCCGCGACGACGGCGCCGCCCGGCAGGTCCTGGAGCGCGACCCCGGCTCGGAGGAGGAGACCGTCATCCCGTGCGCGGGGATCGAGGTCGACGGGGTGCACTACCTGCACTACATGTCGGTGCGGAACTGGGGCGTGCGCGGCAAGTGGTTCACCAACTACGCGGGCATCGCCTTCTCGGTGGACGACGGGCACACCTGGGAGAAGCCGGGCCGGTCGCGCTGGGTGAACCGGGCGGAGAAGGACCACCCGTTCCAGATGGGCGCCTTCGCCCGCGACGACTCCCGGCTGTACCTGCTGGGCACCCCGAACGGCCGGTGGGGCTCGGCTTCCCTGGCCAGGGTGGGGTTCTCGGACGTCCTGGAGCCCGCGGCGTACTCGTACTGGACGGGCTCGTCGTGGGTCGAGCGCGACCCCTTCCGCGCGGTGCCGGTGCTGTCGGGGCCGGTGGCCGAGCTGTCGGTCGTCTACAACACCCACTTCGACCGCTGGCTCGCCCTGCACCTCGACGAGACGCTGTCGGCGATCGTCCTGCGCACCGCGGAAACGCTGACCGGCCCGTGGACCCTGCCGCAGGTGGTCGTCGCCGGGGACCGGTACCCGGGCCTGTACGGCGGTTTCCTGCACCCGGACTCCGCCGACGGGCCGGTGCTGTACCACGCGATGTCGCAGTGGAGCCCGTACAACGTGTTCCTCATGCGCACGGAACTGGCGGCCTGACCCGCGCGGTTCTCCGGCCCGCCGACCCCGGGACCGAAACCGGTGAGCGTCCGCCTGCCGGTCCCCTCTACGCTGATCGACCATGAGTGCCTCCGTGTTGACCGCGGTGGCCTGGCCATACGCCAACGGCCCCCGCCACATCGGTCATGTCTCCGGCTTCGGTGTCCCGTCGGACGTCTTCTCCCGCTACATGCGCATGTCCGGGCACCAGGTGCTCATGGTCAGCGGCACCGACGAGCACGGCACGCCGATCTCGGTGCAGGCCGACAAGGAGGGGCTGAGCACCCGCGAGCTGGCCGACAAGTACAACCGGGTGATCGCCGAGGACCTCCAGGGCCTGGGCCTGTCCTACGACCTGTTCACCCGCACGACCACCGGCAACCACTACCGGGTGGTGCAGGACCTGTTCTCCGCGCTGTGGAAGAACGGCTACGTCACGCCCAAGACCCAGATGGGCGCGATCAGCCCGTCCACCGGTCGCACGCTGCCCGACCGCTACATCGAGGGCACCTGCCCCATCTGCGGCTACGACGGCGCCCGCGGCGACCAGTGCGACAACTGCGGCAACCAGCTCGACCCGGCCGACCTGAAGAACCCCCGGTCGCGGATCAACGGCGAGACGCCGAAGTTCGTCGAGACCGAGCACCTGTTCCTGGACCTGCCCGCGTTCGCCGAGACGCTCGGGTCGTGGCTGTCCACCCGCACCGAGTGGCGGCCGAACGTGCTCAAGTTCAGCCAGAACCTGCTCGGCGACATGCGACCGCGCGCCATCACCCGCGACCTGGACTGGGGTGTCCCGGTGCCGCTCGACGGGTGGCGCGACGCCCCGATGAAGCGGTTCTACGTCTGGTTCGACGCGGTGATCGGCTACCTGTCCGCGTCGGTGGAGTGGGCCAGGCGCAGCGGGGACCCGGACGCCTGGAAGCAGTTCTGGACCGACCCGTCGGCCCAGGGCTACTACTTCATGGGCAAGGACAACATCGTCTTCCACTCGCTGATCTGGCCGTCGCTGCTGCTCGGGCAGAACGGCGCGGGCGACCGGGGCGGCGAGCCGGGTCGGTTCGGCACGCTGAACCTGCCCACCGAGGTCGTCTCCAGCGAGTACCTGACGATGAGCGGGTCGAAGTTCTCGACCTCG
Source organism: Actinokineospora sp. PR83 (assembly GCF_021056305.1). NCBI lineage: Bacteria > Bacillati > Actinomycetota > Actinomycetes > Pseudonocardiales > Pseudonocardiaceae > Actinokineospora > Actinokineospora sp. PR83. Next base: position 63,867 of record NZ_JAJCXD010000127.1, on the reverse strand, counting down.
CGCGGCACGGTCATCTACGTCCGGGACTTCCTCAAGGAGTTCGGCCCGGACACGCTGCGGTACTTCATCTCGGTGGCCGGGCCGGAGAACCAGGACACCGACTTCACCTGGGACGAGTTCGTCCGGCGCAGCAACTTCGAGCTGGCCAACGAGTGGGGCAACCTGGTCAACCGGTCGGTGTCGATGGCGCACAAGAACGTCGGCGCCATCCCCCGCCCGACCGCGCCCACGGCCGCGGACGAGCAGCTCAAGGCGCAGGTCAGGGCCGCCTTCGACACGGTGGGCGCGAACCTGCGCCGGTCGCGGTTCAAGGCGGCGGCCACCGAGGCGATGCGGGTGGTCGGCGCGGCGAACAAGTACCTGTCCGACGAGGAGCCCTGGAAGCGCAAGGACGACCCGGAGCGCCGCGACACCATCCTGCACACCGCGTTGCAGGTGGTCTCCGACGCGAACACGCTGCTGACCCCGTTCCTGCCGCACTCGGCGCAGAAGGTGCACGAGGCACTCGGCGGGACCGGGGTGTGGGCGGCGCAGCCGGAGATCCGCGAGGTCGACGACCTCGACGTGCCCGACCGCGGGTACCCGGTGCTGACCGGGGACTACGCGGGCGAGGCCGCGAAGTGGGAGTCGGTCGACATCGAGGTGGGCCGCCCGCTGGCCAAGCCGTCGCCGCTGTTCGCCAAGCTCGACGCGGAGCTGGGCGAGAACGGCCCCGAGTGGGCACCGATCGTCACGTGAGCCCGCGCAGGTCCGAGCGACCACCGGTGCCGGAGCGCCTGCCGGTGCCGGTGGTCGACGCGCACACCCACCTCGACGCCTGCGGGGCGGAGAACGCCACCGACGTGGCCGTGCTCCTCGACCGGGCCTGCTCCGCGGGCGTCGACCGGGTGATCACCGTCGCCGACGACCTGGCGTCGGCGCACTGGGCGGCCGACGCGTCGGAGTGGGACGACCGGGTGTTCGCCGCCGTCGCCGTGCACCCCACCCGCACCAAGGACTTCTCCGACGCCGACAAGGCGGCGCTGGAGGCCCTCGCCGTGCGCCCGAGGGTGGTGGCCATCGGCGAGACGGGCCTGGACTACTACTGGGACCACTCGCCGCCGGAAGCCCAGCACGAGGCGTTCCGCTGGCACATCGACCTGGCCAAGCGGGTCGGCAAGCCGCTGATGATCCACGACCGCGACGCGCACGCGGACATCCTGCGCGTCCTCGGCGAGGAGGGCGCCCCGGAGACCGTGGTGTTCCACTGCTTCTCCGGCGACCTCGACTTCGCCAGGGCGTGCGTGGCGCAGGGGTTCGTGCTGTCGTTCGCGGGGCCGGTGACGTTCAAGAACTCCGGCGCGCTGCGCGAGGCGGCGGCCTGGGTGCCGGTGGAGCAGATGCTCGTGGAGACCGACGCGCCCTTCCTGACCCCGCACCCGTACCGGGGTTGGAAGAACGAGCCGTACGGCGCGGCCTACACGATCAGGGGACTCGCGGAGCTCCGCGGGGTCGATGTGGCAGACCTCGCAGGCGCGGTGTCGGCCACCGCTGAGCGCACGTTCCGGTTGCCCAGCGCAACATCCGACCTTTCACCCCGTGCGGGGTTGCGTTGAACGGACGAGACAATTGCTCCGAAGGTGTTGTGACAGGACTCATAACCTTGCCGGATGTGTTTGCGCAACCACCCGGGGCTCGTTACTGTCCCGTGATCGTACCCACCCGGGGCTGAACGTCCCGGTGAACACCCGGAGCTTCGCCAGTACACGTCGGGGTGGCTGGCTGCGGGTTGTCGAGACGAATGAATGCGCGGAGACGCGCTCGGACGGTGAGAAGGAGCAGGCCATCGATTTCTCGGTTGACCTGACCCCATCGCCTGCGGAGCACGGCTCCCGCCTTCTGGAGGAAACGACCCTGTGAGCGGCAAACAGACCGACGGCCCTGGCCGTCCTGAGCACAACGGCTTCGTCGACACCGACTGGTTCACCCCGGTGCGCGCGACCGCCACGACGCTCGACGACCACGAGGCCGACTTCTCGGCCTGGAAGTCGGAGTTCCCCGAGTACGACCTGGACACCGGCTACTCGTCGTCGCTGGACATCACCGACCAGGACGTCCGCTACGCCCTCGGCCCGCAGGCCGACGAGATCATGGCGACCGCCGGGGTCGACGTCGACGAGCTGATCCGGCTCATCAACGCCGAGACCACCGTCCTGCCGTCGCTGGCGATGCTCCCGGACGACGCGTCGGAAGACGAGACGCTCGACGCCCCGCAGCGGCTCAAGGTCCGCCGGGACGGTGAGGCCCCCGGCCTCCTCGCCGCGGTCACCCGCTGGAAGTCCACGTTCCTCAAGGCCACGATCGCGGCCGTGCTGGTCACCCTGACCGGCGGCGGCGCGGCGGCCATCGCGATGAACAACACCGTCACCGTCGACGTCGACGGTGAGGCCCACCAGGTCAACACCTACGCCGACACCGTCGCCGAGGTGCTGGAGGAAGAGGGCATCACGGTCGGGTCGCACGACTCGGTCAGCCCGTCCCCGTCGGCCTCCATCGGCGACGACGGCAAGATCGTGCTCCAGCGCGGCCGCCAGTTGACCATGACGGTCGACGGCGAGCAGCGCCAGGCGTGGGTGCGCGCCGACACCCTCGGCGAGGCCCTCAAGCAGGCCAACGCCCCGGTGCAGGGTTCCTGGGTCTCCGCGGGCTCCGACGCCCAGGTGCCGCTCGAGGGCATGGCCGTCGAGATCAAGACCGCCAAGGCGATCACCCTGTTCGACGGCGGCAACGCCCCCGCCCCGGTGCAGACCACCGCGGTGACCGTGGGCGAGCTGCTGGCCGAGCGCGGCGTGGCCCTCGGCCCGCAGGACGCGATCCTGCCCGGTGCCGACGTCAAGCTCACCCCCGGTGCCGAGGTGCGGATCAGCCGCACCGGCGTCACCGTGATCAACCAGACCGAGCCCATCGCGGTCCCGGTGCAGAAGGTCGAGGACCCGGAGGCCGAGAAGGGCTCCGAGGTCGTCGTCGAGCCGGGCGCCCCCGGTGAGCGCATCGCCACCTACCGGGTGACCGAGAAGAACGGCAAGGTCGTCGCGCGCGAGGAGATCGGCTCCAAGGAGACGAAGCCCGCGCAGCCCAAGGTCGTCAAGGTCGGCACCAAGAAGCCCCCGCAGCCCGTGCAGGCCGCGCAGCCGGTCATCTCCGGCGGTGGCGTGTGGGACTCGCTGGCCAAGTGCGAGGCGGGCGGCAACTGGGCCATCAACACCGGCAACGGCTACTACGGCGGCCTCCAGTTCAACAAGGGCACCTGGGACGCCTACGGCGGCAGCGCGTACGCCGCGTACCCGCACCAGGCCACCCGCGAGCAGCAGATCGCCGTCGCCACCAAGCTCCGCGACAGCCGCGGCGGCTACGGCGCCTGGCCGCACTGCTCCAGCAAGCTGGGCCTGCCCAAGTAGGCAGATCTTCGCAGCGCCCGCCGACGGCCACCACCGGTTTTCCGGGGGTGGCCGTCGGCGCGTCCTGGCCCGGACCCGGTCGGCGGGGCGGGGTTGCGTAGGCTCTCGCGGGTGATGGTGGGTGGATCTGCCCTGCTGGGGCCCGCGGACGTGCGCAGGCTCGCAGGCGAGCTGGACGTGCGGCCCACCAAGAAGCTGGGGCAGAACTTCGTCCACGACCCCAACACCGTGCGGCGGATCGTCGGGGTGGCCGACCTGGCCCCGGACGACGTCGTGCTGGAGGTCGGCCCCGGACTCGGCTCGCTGACCCTGGCGCTGCTGCCCGCGTGCGCGCGGGTCGTCGCGGTGGAGATCGACCCGGTCCTGGCCGGGCGGCTGCCCACCACCGCCCGGGAGCACGCCCCCGAGCTGGCGGACCGGTTGACCGTCGTGCTCGGCGACGCGATGCGGGTGCGGGCGGAGCAACTGGGGGCGCCCACCGCGCTGGTCGCCAACCTGCCCTACAACGTGGCCGTGCCGGTGGTGCTGCACCTGCTGGCGGAACTGCCCTCGCTGCGCACCGTGCTGGTCATGGTCCAGGCGGAGGTGGCCGACCGGATGGCGGCCGGGCCGGGCTCGCGGGTCTACGGGGTGCCCAGCGCCAAGGTGGCCTGGTACGCCTCGGCCAAGCGGGTCGCCACCGTGCCCAGGACGGTGTTCTGGCCGGTCCCCAACGTCGACTCCGCGCTGGTGCTGATGACCCGCCGCCCGACCCCCGACGCGGACCGGGCCGCGGTGTTCGGCGTCGTCGACGCCGCGTTCGCCCAGCGGCGCAAGACGCTGCGCGCGGCGCTGGCCGGGTGGGCCGGGTCGGCCGCCCGCGCGGAGGAGGTCCTGGTCGCGGCCGGGGTGGACCCCGGGGCGCGCGGTGAGCAGTTGGACATCGACGCGTTCGTGCGCATCGCCGCCGCCCGCTGAGCACCGACCGCACCGGGTACCCACCGCGGCCGGAGATCACTACTCCGCTGGTGTGATCTCGCGCGGTGTTGTCGTCGCGCGCTTGCTTTTGAGCATCCCCATCGGGTGTACTTTGTGAGCATTCCATCCCGAGCGGCTGAGAGACCTGGCTCGTTGACGCCGCAGCAACCACCCACCGAGGGCAGGTGCTACCGCCAGGAACGATGGAGGAACCACGATGCGAATCCTCACCACCCGGCGGGTCATCGACCAATGCCGACGAGGCGTGACCGCATGTCGTCGTACGCGCGTATCTGGCTGAGCTGTCCCCAGTAGAACGTCGTCTTCGTACCACCCCAGCCCGTCCTGCCCCGGAACGTCCACTGTGGACGCGAGCCGGTCCGGAGGGCTGCCGTCGCGCCGCGTTGGAGCAGATCGTGATCACCGTTGAGAACCTGACCAAGTCCTTCCCCGGCGACAGTGGCCCCGTGCACGCCCTGCAGGACGTCACCCTGGACGTCCCCGCGGGCTCCATCACCGGCGTGGTGGGCCCCACCGGGTCCGGCAAGTCCACCCTCGCCCGCCTCGTCGCCCTCCAGGAGCGCCCCGACTCCGGCGTCATCCGGTTCGACGGGTTCAACACCTCCGGCCTCGACCCGCGCAGGCTCCGCGCGGCCCGCCGCCGCATCGGCGTGGTGCAGCGGGGCGGCCTGCTGGAGCAGCGCACCGCCGCGGGCAACATCGCCCTCCCCCTGGAGCAGGCGGGCGTCGACGGCCCCCAGCGCCGGGAGAAGGTGGGCAGGCTCCTGGACCTGATCGGCCTCACCGACAAGGCCGCCCACTACCCCGAGGCCCTGACCCCGGGCCAGCAGGCCAGGGTCGCGGTCGCCAGGGCCCTGGTCGGCGACCCCGGCCTCCTGCTCGCCGACGACCCCACCCGCGACCTCGACGCCGACGGTGCCGCGGGCGTCCTCACCGTCCTGGACCGCGCCCGCGCCGAACTGGGCGCCACGGTCCTCGTCGCCACCGACGACGCGGGCGTCGTCCGCCGCATCGCCGACGACGTCGCCCTCCTCGACGGCGGCCGGATCACCGAGGCGGGCCACCTGCTCTCGCTGGTCCAGGACCCCCGCAGCGCCGTCGCCCAGTCCCTCCTCCCGGAGATCGACGCCCCGAAGGCCGCCAAGGCCCGCCACGACCGCCTGGCCGAGGTCGTCCTCGTCGGCTTCGCCGCCGTCGGCGCCCTCCTCCCGGAGGCCACCTCCCGCTTCGGCACCACCATCTCGGTCGTCGGCGGCGGCCTGACCCGCATCGGCGAGACCCCGGTCGCCCGCTTCCTCCTCGGCCTCTCCGGCACCCAGGCCGACACCGCCCTGACCTGGATCGCCGAACGCGGCGGCCAGGTCCAGCAGCGCCGCACCGGCCCCCAGGGCCTGGTCGCCGCCTGCGCCTGATCCGCACGACGAACCACCGCGCCCGCCCCACCGGCACCCCCGGCAGGGCGGGCGCGGTGCTTTTCCCGACCCCCGCCACCCGAAACCCCGCCGAGGCGCAGCCGCCGACCACCCCACCAGCGGGCAGCCGAGTGACCAGCCACCCGCAACCCCACCAGGCGCAGCGAAAGCCAGCCACCCCCGCAACCGCCGGCCCGGTGACCACATGCCCGGGTGGGTGGATGTGCTTGGGTGGGGGTAGCGATCATGTGCAAGCCTGCTTGGGCTGTGGGGCATCTCTTCAGCCCCACTCGGTCACACTGGGCGCATGATCGCTGTAGGGGCCCCGCCCGAGCAGATCCACCCACCCGGGCGCCACCAACAAACGATCGGCTCTTCAAGCTTTTGAGCACACTTGACCCACCCCCACGAGCCCGCGGCAGGGACCTTGGAACCGGCCAGGGGCAGGGCGGCCGTAGGCTGGGCGGGTGCTTGCTGTCGTGCCTCCGCCGGTCACCGTTCGCGTCCCGTCCAAGGTGAACCTCCACCTGGGAGTCGGGGACCTGCGGCCGGACGGCTACCACGACCTGGCCACCATCTTCCAGGCCCTCTCGCTGACCGACGAGGTCACCGTCGCCATCGCCGACGAGCCCGGGGTCGAGGTGCACGGCGAGGGGGCCGACTCGGTGCCCACCGGTCCCAGCAACCTGGCCTGGCGGGCGGTGCGGGAGCTGGCCGAGCACGTCGGCCGCGACCCGGAGGAGCCGAAGATCCGGGTCGTGATCCGCAAGGGCATCCCGGTCTCCGGTGGCATGGCCGGTGGCAGCGCCGACGCGGCGGCCACCCTGGTCGCGCTGTCGTCGCTGTGGCGCCTGGACATCGGGCGCGACGAGCTGGCCGGGGTCGCCGCGCGGCTGGGCAGCGACGTGCCGTTCGTGCTGCACGGCGGGACCGCGCTCGGCACCGGCCGCGGTGAGGAGCTGGTGCCCGTCCTGTCCCGGCACACCTACCACTGGGTCCTCGCCTTCGACCGGCGCGGCCTGTCCACCCCGAGCGTCTACGGCGAGCTGGACCGGCTGCGCGCCGACGGCGACCCGCCCCGGATCGGCGCCGTGGAGCCGGTGCTGGAGGCGCTGGCCTCCGGGGACCCGGGCAGGCTGGCGCCGCTGCTCGGCAACGACCTGCAGGCCGCGTCGGTCTCCCTGCGGCCGGGCCTGCGGCGCACGCTGCGGGCCGGGGTCACCGCCGGTGCCCTCGCGGGCATCGTCTCCGGGTCCGGGCCCACCTGCGCGTTCCTCTGCGCCGACGGCGACGCCGCGCTGCGGGTGGCCGCGGAGCTGTCCGGTGCGGGCGTGTGCCGCACGGTCCGGGTGGCGCACGGCCCGGTGCCGGGGGCGCGGGTCGTCACCGACGACACCCCGCGCCCGGTGCCGCCCGAGGCGCACGCGTAATCCGCCCCCGAACCACACCTGGAAAGCGCGAATGGTCAACCTCGTCAACATCGAGAACGTCAGCAAGAGCTACGGCGTCCGCCCGTTGCTGGACTCCGTCTCCCTGGGCGTCAACCAGGGCGACCGGATCGGGGTCGTGGGCCTCAACGGCGGGGGGAAGACCACCCTGCTGGAGGTGCTGGCGGGCATCGAGCCCGCCGACACCGGGCGGGTCAGCCGCAACCGCGACCTGCGGATGGCCGTGGTCACCCAGCGCACCGACCTGCCCGCCGGGTCGACCGTGCGCAACGCGGTGCTGGACCCGTTGGGCATCACAGAGGAGCACCAGTGGGCCGCCGACCCGCGCGCCCGGTCGATCCTGACCGGCCTGGAGATCCTCACCCTCGGCCTGGACAGCCCGGTCGACACCATGTCCGGTGGTGAGCGGCGCCGGGTGGCCCTCGCCGCGGCCCTGGTGCAGGACCTGGACCTGGTCGTGCTGGACGAGCCCACCAACCACCTCGACGTCGAGGGGGTGCGCTGGCTGGCCGACCACCTGATCACCAGCGGGACCGCGCTGGTGGTCGTCACGCACGACCGGTGGTTCCTCGACACGGTCTGCACGCGGACCTGGGAGGTCGTCGGCGGCCGGGTCGAGCAGTACGAGGGCGGGTACGCCGACTGGGTCTACGCCAGGGCTGAGCGGGCCAGGCTGGCCGACACCCTGGAGGAGAAGCGGCGCAACCTGGCCCGCAAGGAGCTGGCCTGGCTGCGCCGCGGCGCCCCGGCCCGCACCTCCAAGCCGCGCTACCGGATCGAGGCCGCCGAGGAGCTGATCTCCGACGTGCCACCGCCGCGCGACAGCGTGGAGCTGCTGGCCTTCGCCAAGCGCAGGCTCGGGCGCACGGTGCTGGAGCTGGAGGACGCCTCGGTCAAGGCGGGCGACAAGCCCATCCTGGACCACGAGACCTGGCGGATCGGCCCCGGCGACCGGGTCGGCCTGGTCGGGGTCAACGGGTCCGGCAAGACCACCCTGCTGCGGTTGCTCGCCGGGGACAGCGAGCCGGAGACGGGCAGGCGGATCCAGGGGCAGACGGTGCGGATCGCGCACCTGACCCAGGAACTGGTCGAGCTGCCGCCGCGCAAGCGGGTGCTGGAGGCGGTCGAGGAGATCGCGGGCCGGGTGCAGCTCGGCAAGCAGGAGCTGTCCGCGTCCCAGCTCGCCGAGCGGTTCGGGTTCCCGGCGGAGAAGCAGTGGACCCCGGTCGGCGACCTGTCCGGCGGGGAGCGGCGGCGGTTGCAGTTGGCCCGGCTGCTGATGGCCGAGCCCAACGTGCTGCTGCTCGACGAGCCCACCAACGACCTCGACATCGACACCCTGCAGCAGCTCGAGGACCTGCTCGACTCCTGGCCGGGCACCATCGTCGTCGTCTCCCACGACCGGTACCTGGTCGAGCGGGTGTGCGACCGGGTGGTGGCGCTGTTCGGCGACGGCAAGATCAGCGACCTGACCGGCGGCATCGAGGAGTACCTGGACCTGCGGCTGAAGATCGTCTCCGCGACCGCGCCCGCCGCGGCGAAGCCGGTCCGCGACGAGGGGCCGCGGGTCAACGCCGCCGAGCGCCGGGCCGCGCAGAAGGAGCTGTCGCGGCTGGAGCGGCAGATCGCCACCCTGGACAAGAAGGAAGCCCAGTTGCACGCCGCCCTCGCCGAGGCGGCCACCGACAGCGGCAAGCTGCTCGACCTCGACGCCGAGCTGCGCAGGGTCGTCGCGGAGAAGGAGGAGCTGGAGGGCCGCTGGCTCGAGGTGGCCGACGCCGCCGAGTGATCACCGCGGCTCACCCGGAGGTGTGACGCAGGCCCTAAACTGGCGGTCATGAGCCGGTTCGTCGACATGCTGCTGGAGACCGCCCGCACCCGGGGGGACGCGCGCGGGATCACCACGGGGGAGCCCGCCGACCCGGTGCGCACCACCTGGGGCGAGGTGCACCGGCGGGCGCTGCGGATGGCGGGCGCGCTGGTCGCTGGCGGGCTGGAGCCCGGGGGCGCGGTCGCCGTGCTGGCCGCCGAACCGATCACCATCGCCCCGGCCGTGCAGGCCGTGTGGCTCTCCGGCGGCAGCGTCACCATGCTGCACCAGCCGACCCCGCGCACCGACCTCGCCGAGTGGGCCGAGGACACCGTGCGGGTGCTGGCCATGATCGGTTCCGAGCTGGTGCTGCTCGGCGCCCCGTTCGACCAGCTCGCCCCGGTGCTGGAGCAGCACGGCATCGGCTACCTGCTGCTGACCGACCTGGCCGGGGGCGAGCCGCTGGCCGAGGTCGTCGAGGTCGGCGAGGACCAGCCCGCGCTGTTGCAGCTCACCAGCGGGTCCACCGCCGACCCGAAGGCCGTGCGCATCCTGCACGGCAACCTGTTCGCCAACCTGACCTCCATGCGCGCCGCGTCGGCCCTCGACGTCGAGCACGACGTGATGGTGTCCTGGCTGCCGCTGTTCCACGACATGGGCATGGTCGGCTTCCTCACCGTGCCGATGACCATCGGGATGGAACTGGTCAAGGTCACCCCCGTCGAGTTCCTCACCGGCCCGCTCATCTGGGCCGACCTGATCAGCCGCTACGGCGGCACCATCACCGCCGCCCCCAACTTCGCCTACGCCCTGCTCGGCAGGCGCCTGTCCGGAGTGGACGAAGACGGCAAGTACGACCTTTCGTCGCTGCGCCTGGCGCTCAACGGCGCCGAGCCCATCGACGAGAAGGCGGTGGCGTCGTTCACCGCCGAGGGTGCCCGCTTCGGCCTGCGCGCCGAGTGCGTCTTCCCCGCGTACGGCATGGCCGAGACCACGCTGGCGGTGTCGTTCGCGCCGCTGCTCTCCGGGCTGCGCCTGGACTCCGTGGACGCGGACAAGCTGGAGTCCGAACAGCTCGCCGTGCCCGCCGCCGACGGTCCGGTGCGGTCGTTCGCGTTGCTGGGCAAGCCGTTGGCGGGTATCGAGGCGCGCATCGTCTCGGGGGACGGGGTGGTGCGCGGGGAGCGCGAGGTCGGGGAGATCCAGTTGCGCGGGGAGGCCGTGACGCCCGGGTACCTGACGGTGGACGGTCCTGTTGCGACCCAGGACGCGGATGGGTGGCTGTCCACGGGGGACATCGGATACCTGGCCGGTGGGGAGATCGTCATCTGCGGCAGGCAGAAGGACGTGATCATCCTGGCTGGGCGCAACATCTACCCGACCGACATCGAGCGCGCTGCCGGGACGGTGCCGGGGGTGCGGGCGGGGAACGCGGTGGCGGTGCGGTTGGACGCGGGGAGCCTGCGGGAGCGGTTCGCCGTGGTGGTGGAGTCGAAGTTCGCGGGGGACGCGGGGGAGGAGAAGCGGATCCGGAAGGACGTGGGGGCTCGGGTTTTCGAGTCGGTGAACGCTCGGCCGGTTTCGGTGTTGGTGTTGGCGCCGGGGACTCTGCCGAAGACGCCCTCGGGGAAGTTGCGGCGGGCGGCTGCTGGGGAACAGTTGGAGTCGTCGATCCGGGCTGCTGCGTCTTGATGCCCGGTGCTCAAGCGGATTTGAAGCCCGGCCGTTTGTCGGTGGTGCCCGGGTGGGTGGATCTGCTTGGGCGGGGCCCCTACAGCGATCATGTGCCCAGTGTGACCGAGTGGGGCTGAAGGGATGCCCCACAGCCCGGGCAGGCTTGCACATGATCGCTTCCCCCACCCAAGCAGATCCACCCACCCGGGCATTTTTGTAGCCGGGCTGGCGGTTGCGGGGGTGGCTGGTTTTCGCTGCGCCCGGTGGGGTTGCGGGTGGCTGGCCGCCCGGCCGCCGGTTGGCGGGGTGGTCGCCGGCTGCGCGCGGTGGGGTTCCGGGTGGCCGGCCGCCAAGCGGCGGTTCGAGGTGGGCGGCTGCTGTGCCTGGTGGGGTTGGTGTGGCTGGTAGCCGGCCGGGCAGGCGGTTTTATGTTGGCCCGGGGGTGTGGTGGCTCAGGCTTTGCGGCGGGCCAGCTCGGTGGCGATGGCTTCCAGGAAGGCGTCGACGTCGGCTTCCCGGTAGCCGGGGCCCAGGCGGGGGGAGGGGCCGAACTTGGTGTCCCGGACGTCCTGGGCGGTCAGGTCGACCGTGCCCCGGAAGGCTTCCTCCGCCTTGAGGAGGAAGGCGTCGACCTCGGTGGCGTCGTAGCCCCGGCGGCCGAAGGGGGTCGGGGGGAAGCGGGCGGTGCGGATGTCGTGGTCGGTCAGCGGGCGCGGTGGGGGCGCCGGGGGTGGGGGGTGGCGGGTGAAGTGCGCGGCCACGCGGTCCAGGAAGTCGTCCACCTCCGACTCGTAGTAGCCGCGCCTGCCGATGGGGGGCTTGCCGAAGCTGACCTCGTTCACCTCGGCGGCGGTGAGCCGGGTTCGGCCCTCCAGGGCCTCGACCACCCGGTCGAGGAAGGCGTCGACTTCGTCCTCGTCGTAGCCGCGCCTGCCCACGATCGGCTTGCTGAAGCGGGCCGCGTGGACGTCCTCGGGGGTCATCGTGCTCAGTGCTCCCGGCGGTGCAGTTCGTCCACCCACGCTTCGATGACCGCGTCCACCGCGGCCTGGTGGTAGCCCTGGCCGACGAAGAACGTCAGGCCGGGGCGGGCGGCTTCCAGTTCCTCGGCCGTGGGGATGTCGTCGAGGGAGGTGGCGGCCCGGGTGAGGATCTGGACCAGGCGCTCGACGTCGCCGGTGCGGTAGCCGCGGACCCCGGCGGGGGCGGGGGGCAGCGGCAGGAACGGCACGTCGGAGTCGATCGGCAGTTGCTCGGGGGCCGCGTGCCGGGTCGGGTACGACTGGGGGCGCGGCTGCTGCTGGACCGGCTGCTGCTGGACCGGGGGCGGGGCGGGCTGCTGGTGCTGGCCCTGGTGCTCCGGCGGCACCGGCGGGTAGCCCCTGGGCTCGGTGAACCACTCGCGGTTGTCCCGGCGCGGCGGCTCCTCCGCCTCGTGCCTGTGCCGGACCGGCGCCTGCTGGGCGGCTGGGGGCTGCGGGGCCGCCTGGGGCTGCTGGACCGGGCGGGCGGGGACCTGCCTCGGGTGCTGTGCGCCGTCGCCGTTGTCGGGGGTGCTGTTGCCGGGGGGTGGCAGGAAGACCCGGCGCTGGTCCTTGACCGGGAGTTGGTGCGGGCCCGAGGTGTGGCTGATCGACCCGCTCGCGGCCGGGCGGTGCTGTGCCTGCCGGGGCTGGGCGGGCTGCTGGGTGGGCTGGACCGGCTGCTGGGCGGGCGCGGCCGGGCGGTCGGCGGGCAGGTCGTCGCTCAGCACGAACGGTTCGAAGTCGTCGTCCGCCGCTGCCGGGACCTGGGCCGCCGGGGGCTGGGCCGCGGGGGGCGGGGCGGTCTGGCGGGCGGGCTCGGGGGTGTTGGGGATCACCCGGCGCCGCGGTGGCGGGGTCGGGTCGGCGGACATGCCCGGGGGCAGCTCCAGGGCCGTCTTCCCCGGTGGCGTGGGGGGCAGGACGACCCGCGGGCCGGTGGCCTGGCCCGGCTGGCGGCGCGGTGCGGGCGGGTCGTCGAAGTCGTCGTCGTCCGGGTCGTCCTCCCCGGCCTCGACCCGCTCCAGGTGTTCCACGACCAGGTCGAGGAACTCGTCCACCTGGCCCTCGTGGTAGCCGCGGCGCACGATCGGGGCGGCGTCGAACTCCACCGAGCTCACCTCGGCGGCGGTGATCGGCTCGCCACCCTCGAGGGCGGCTTCCACCCGGTCCAGGAACGCGTCGACCTGGTCCTCGTGGTAGCCGCGCCTGCCGAAGGGCGCCTTGTCGAAGGTGGCCGCCCGGACGGCCTCCGCGGTCAGCGGCATGTTCGGCTGCACTCCTCAGACGGTAGCGGCGACTCAGGTCGCGTGGAAACTGTTCTGCGCGGCCGTCAGGCCCTGGCCCACGAGCGCCTCCACCGCGTCGGCGCACCGGTCGACCTCGAACGCCAGCTCCTTGCGCTCGGTGGCGCTGAAATCGCGCAGCACGAAGTCGGCCGGGTCCTGCCGACCCGGTGGTCTGCCGATGCCGAACCGCACACGGTGGTACTCCCTGCTGCCCAGCGACTTCGAGATCGACCGTAATCCATTGTGGCCGTTCTCGCCGCCGCCGAGCTTGAGCCGGACCGCCCCGAAGGGCAGGTCCAGCTCGTCGTGGATGACGCTCAGCCGCTCCAGCGGGGCCTTGAAGAACCGCAGCGCGCCCGCCACCGGGCCGCCCGAGACGTTCATGAACGACCGGGGCTTGACCAGCACGACCCGCGCCCCGGCCAGCCTGCCCTCCAACACCTCGGCCCCGGACCGGTGCGCCTTGAACTTCCCGCCCACCCTGGCGGCCAGCTCGTCGGCGACCAGGAAGCCGATGTTGTGCCGGTTGCCCGCGTACTGCGGGCCGGGGTTGCCCAGGCCGACGACGACCTGGGGTGCGTCGTCCTCGCCCATGCACCCTCCGTTCCACGGCCCGATGCCCCGGTCCAGTCGGACCGGGGCATCGGGGATTGTGTCAAACGCGCCGTTGCGGCGGTGTCAGTCCTGGGGGGTCTCCGGGGCTTCCTCGACCACGCCCGCACCCTCGATGTCGATCTCCGCCTCCATCTGCTCGGCGGTCGGCGACGCGTTGACCGCCAGCACCAGGGCGGCCGGGTCGGTCACCAGGGTGGTGCCCGCCGGGAGCGGGACCTCGGCGGCGTTGATCTGGGTACCGGCCGTGACGCCCGCGATGGACAGCTCGACCTGGTCCGGGATGTTCAGCGCGTCGGCCTCGACCTGCAGGGTGGTGAGGTCCTGGGTGAGCAGGGTGCCCGGGGCGGCCTCGCCGGTGATGACGACCGGCACCTCGACGGTGACCTTCTCGCCCCGCTTGACCAGCAGCAGGTCGACGTGCTCGATGTAGTTCTTCAGCGGGTGGGTGGTGACGGTCTTGGTGAGCGCCAGCTCGGCACCGCTGCCGAAGTCCAGGGTCAGCACCGCGTTCTGACCGTGCTCACGCACGACGCGGGCGAACTCCAGGGCGGGCAGGGCCAGGTGCTGCGGGTCGGAACCGTGTCCGTACAGCACGGCGGGGATCTTGCCCGCGCGACGGGTGCGGCGAGCCGCGCCCTTGCCGAACTCGGTGCGCTGCTCGGCGGCCAGCTTTACCTCGGACACGACGGAACACTCCTTGCGATCAACAACGGCGGCGGGAGCGCGACTTCTCAGTCGGCTGCGGCGACCTGCGGCAAGGGGGCGCGCGATAACCCGGGACCAATGGGAACGGTCCGAGAACCGCCACGTCGATCACGCCAGGCGCGATGCCCGCCTCGCCGAGGCAACTCGAATAGTCTACGCACGACCCCACCTGGGAACGAAACCGGGGTCGACCGGCCCTGACGGACCGAGTCGACCCCGGGTACCACCACGACCACCGGGACAGGCGAGTCCAGGCCGCCACCGGGGGACGATGCCGGGTGGGGACGAGGGGGTGGGTGGCGGGAGAAAAAGATCAAGCGTCGCCGTCGAAGAGCGAGGTGACCGAGCCGTCCTCGAAGACCTCGCGGATGGCACGCGCCAGCAGCGGGGCGATGGACAGCACGGTCATCCCGGGGAAGCGCTTGTCCTCGCCGATCGGCAGCGTGTTGGTGAAGATCACTTCCTTGGCGCCGCAGCCCGAGAGCCGCTCCTGCGCCGGGCCCGACAGCACGCCGTGCGTGGCCGCCATGACCACGTCCGCGGCGCCCTCGTCGATCAGCTGGCCGACCGCCTTGGCGATGGTGCCGCCGGTGTCGACCATGTCGTCGATGACCACGCACAGCCTGCCCTCGACCTCGCCGACCACCCGGTTGGCGACGACCTCGTTGGGTCGCAGCGGGTCGCGGGTCTTGTGGATGAAGGCGATCGGCACCCCTCCCAGGTCGTTGGCCCACTTCTCGGCCAGCTTGGTGCGCCCGGCGTCGGGGGAGACGACGGTGATGTTCTGCGCCGGGTAGTTCTCCTTGACGTAGCGCGACAGCAGCGTCTGGGCGAACAGGTGGTCGACCGGGCCGTCGAAGAAGCCCTGGATCTGCGCGGTGTGCAGGTCGACGGTCATGATCCGGTCGGCGCCCGCGGTCTTGAACAGGTCGGCGATGAGCCGGGCGGAGATCGGCTCGCGGCCCTTGTGCTTCTTGTCCTGCCGCGCGTACGGGTAGAACGGCATGATCACGGTGATCCGCTTGGCGCTGGCCCGCTTGAGCGCGTCGACCATGAGCAACTGCTCCATCACCCACTGGTTGATGGGCGCGGAGTGGCTCTGGATGACGAAGGCGTCGCAGCCGCGCACCGACTCCTCGAACCGGACGAAGGTCTCGCCGTTGGCGAAGTCGTAGGCCGCCTGCGGGGTGATCTCCACGTCGAGGTGCTTGGCGACTTCCTCGGCGAGTTCCGGGTGGGCCCGTCCGGAGAACAGCATCAGGTTCTTCTTCGGGGTGCCGCCGGTCTTGGTGCTCATGCGCGTCCTCGCTGTCAGAAAACCACAGGCTGTCGGGGGAACCTCTAGTCGGTGCCGGGCTCGGTCCGGGTCGCGGTGTCGTCCGCGCCTGCCGCCGTGCCCGCCGCCTGCCGCGCCCTGCGCGCCGCGTCCGCCGAGGCGGTGCCCGGCCTGCTGCGCAGGACCCAGTCGTCGATGTTGCGCTGCGGGCCGCCGGACACCGCGAGCGCGCCGGGGGGCACGTCCGCGCGGATCACCGTGCCCGCGCCGCTGTAGGCGCCGTCGCCGACGGTCACCGGGGCCACGAACATGTTGTCCGAGCCGGTGCGCACGTACGACCCGACGACGCTGCGGTGCTTGGCCACCCCGTCGTAGTTGACGAACACGCTGGCCGCGCCGATGTTGCTGTGCTCGCCGATGGTGGCGTCGCCCACGTAGGACAGGTGCGGCACCTTGGAACCGGTGCCGATGTCGGCGTTCTTGGTCTCCACGAAGGTCCCGATCTTGCCGCGCTCGCCCAGCCGCGTCCCCGGGCGCAGGTAGGCGAACGGGCCGACGGTGGCCCCCGCCCCGACCACGGCCCCCGAGCCGTGCGTGCGCACCACGCTCGCCCCGGCCCCGACCTGCACGTCGGTCAGCGTGGTGTCCGGTCCGACGGTGGCGCCCTCGCCGACGGTGGTCCGCCCGCGCAACTGCACCCCCGGCTCCAGCAGCACGTCGCGGGCCAGCTCCACCTCGACGTCGACCCAGGTGCTCGCCGGGTCGACCACGGTGACCCCGGCGCGCATCCAGGACTCCACCACCCGGCGGTTCAGCTCGGCGCCGAGCCGGGCGAGCTGCACCCGGTCGTTGACGCCCTCGGTCAGCCACGGGTCCGCGCACACCAGCGCCCCGACCCGGCGGCCGTCGGCGGCGGCGATGCCCAGCACGTCGGTCAGGTACAGCTCGCCCTGGGCGTTGTCGGTGGACAGCCGGGACAGGCCGTCGACCAGCACCGCCGCGTCGAAGGCGTACACCCCGGAGTTGACCTCGGTGATGGCCCGCTGCTCGGCGGTGGCGTCCTTGTGCTCGACGATCGCCTCGACGGCGCCGTCGGCGGTCCGGGTGATCCGGCCGTAGCCGGTCGGGTCGGCGACCACGGCGGTCAGCACGGTGACGGCGTTGCCGCGCCCGGCGTGCTCGTCGAGCAGCGCGGTGAGCGTGGCGGTGTCCAGCAGCGGCACGTCGCCGTAGGTGACCAGCACCGTCCCGGCCAGGTCGGCGGGCAGCGGCGCCAGCCCGCAGGACACCGCGTCGCCGGTGCCGTTCTGGTTCTCCTGCACCGCGGTCACGACCTCGCGGCCCAGGGCCTCGGCCACGGTGGACAGGTGCGCGCCGACCGCGTCCCGGCCGTGCCCGAGGACGACCACCAGGTGCGCGGGCTTGAGCCCGGCCGCGGCCCGCACGGCGTGCTCGACCAGCGGCCTGCCCGCCACCGGGTGCAGCACCTTCGGGGTGGCCGAGCGCATCCTGGTGCCCTCGCCCGCGGCGAGCACGACCGCGCTCACCTGCCCCAGCGGCGGGTGGTCCGGGTGGTTGGCGGGCATCGCGCTCCTCGGCATCGGGGTGTCGGCAACTCGGGTCGGCGGGTCTGGCCCGCATGGGCGGGTCGGAACAGTCGGGTCGGCACGGTCGGGTGGGCACGGTCGGGTCGGCACGGTCGGTCACCACAGCGGCCGCGTCCGGCGATCCCGCTGGCATCATCCGGCGAGGTGCGGCCGGGAGCCGATCCTACGTGGTCTCCGGGAGCACCCACGCCCGGTCGGTGGCCCCGGCGGTCGACAGCGTGCCCGGTTCGACCCGGGGCCGCCTGCCCGAGTCGGCCGCGGTGATCGCCACGATGTCGTTGCCGCCACCGCGCTTGGCCTGGTACATCGCCGCGTCCGCGCGGGCCAGCGCGCGCACCGCGGTCTCCTGCGGGCGCAGCGCCACCACGCCTATCGACAACGTCACACCGTGGGACATGTCGCGCGGGAGGTTCGCCACCGCGGTCAGCGCCCGGCGCAGCGCGGCCTCCGCGGCGTGCAGCGGGGCCCCGGGCAGCAGCACGATGAACTCGTCGCCGCCGTAGCGGGCCACCATGTCGCTGCCGCGCAGCGCGTCGCGCAGGGTGCCCGCCACCACCCGCAGCACGTCGTCGCCCTCGGCGTGCGACATGCGGTCGTTGACGCCCTTGAAGCCGTCCAGGTCGACCAGGGCGATGGCCAGCGGGTGGTTGGTCGGGGAGGACGCCAGCGCCTCCAGCCGCTCGTCGAGCGCGCGGCGGTTGGGCAGCCCGGTCAGCGGGTCCTGCAACGCCTGCCGGGCGATCGAGGAGTGCATCCGCGACAGCCGCTCGTGCTCGCGGCGGGTGTTGAGGGTGGCGATCCGCGACTCGCGCATGTCCCAGAGCTGGGCCTCCAGCTCGGTGGCGTAGTGCTCCAGCGCCGAGGCGGTGCGCTCGCCGCCGTCCGGGCCGGACAGCCGGGCGAACTCGCGGATCAGGCACAGCCGCAGCGTCGGCTCGGCGGCCTCGTCGCACATCTCCGCGCGGGCGCTGCCGAGGACCTCGACCGCCTCCTCCTCGCGGCCCTCGTGCTCCAGGCAGCGGGCCAGCGCGATCGCCACGATGACCAGCTCGCGCGGGTAGCTGTCGGAGGCGATCAGCCCGCGCAGCCTGCCGATGTGCGCCTCGCCGGGCTGGGCCAGGGCCAGCGCGGCGCCGATGATCGGGTTCTGGTCGGCGGCGGCGGAGTGCGGGTCGCGCGGGAACAGCGACTCGCGGAACGGCGCCTCCACCGCGACCGCGATGGCCGCCGCGGTGGCGAACCGCTCGGCGGCCCGCTCGTCCTCGCCGATGCGCTCCAGCCGCAGGCCCCAGCCGACCAGCAGCCGGGCCCGGTTGATCAGGTGCACCGAGATCAGGTGCGGCCCGGCGCTGGCCCGGATGCACTTGTGCGCGCGCGACATCACCTGGTCGGCGACCTCGTAGACGCCGAGCTGGGTGAGCACGGTGCCGATGTCGACCAGGGTGGCCGCCATGATCATGTCCCAGGTGCGGCCGCCGAGCATCACGTCCGGGGTGATGTCCTCGTCCAGCATGGCCAGCGCGACCGCGGCCTCGGTCAGCGCGGCGTCCTCGGCGCCCGCCAGCAGCAGCCTGCGCCCGCGCAGCGCGTGCGCGTCGGCCTGCAGCACCACCAGGCCGTGGCGGCGGGTGTGCGCCAGCATCTCGTCGAGCAGCGGTTCGGCGGAGTCGGCCAGCTCGTTGTTGACCACCCGGACCGCGACCGCCGAGCGCAGAAGCTGGGCCACCATCCTGGGCTCGCCCCGGCTCTGCGCCTCGGCCAGCAGCCGGTCGACCTCGTCGGTGTGCCGGGGGCGGTCGCGCAGCGCGCTGGTCTGGATGACGGCGAGCAGCTCGCGCGCGCGGCCGACCAGCCAGGCGTCGGAGCGCTCCTCCAACGCGGGCAGCTCGCCGTCGCCACGCTGCTCGTCGTCCACGTCCGTCGCTGCACCCTCCGGGCTCGAGGCCTGCTGTGTCCGCGGTGTCCCGCGCCCCCGCGTGTTCTGTTGTCGCCGTCCCCGTCCCGCCCGGACCGGGTGGCCCGCTCCGCCGCCAGGATTCGAACCTGAACCATTGGAACCAAAATCCAAGGTGCTGCCTTTACACCACGGCGGACCGCCGGTGGATCACCACCGACCGCGAGGACATCGTGGCACGACCGCCGGGCGGCCAGCACCGGTACCCGGCGGATTGGTCGTCGCTCGCGTCCGATCGGGTGTTACGCGGGTCACTCGGACGGCCGCACCGCTACGCACGGAACGCGCACCGGAACGCACCGTTTCCGCTCCCCGGCACAGTGGCGGGGAGCCGCCGCACCCGACGCGCCGACGGGGGCGCCGCAGCGCTGGCGCGTCGGCGCGACCATTCCCTACGCTGACGTAAGTTACGGCGCCGTAGGTGAGCCTGGCCTCAGCCCGGTTCGGAAAGAGGTACCTGAACATGACGAGCACCCTCGACGCGAAGGCGGGCGGCGAATCGTCCGGCGGCCCGAAGCCCCTCTACGAGGGCAGCCGCAACGCCGCCAACCGGGTCGCGGTCTACATCTTCATCCTCGTCCCGTTCGCCGCCCTCGTCGCGGCCGTGCCGCTGCTGTGGGGCTGGGGCCTGGGCTGGGTCGACGTCGCGCTGGCGGTGTTCTTCTTCTACTTCACCGGCCTGGGCATCACCGTCGGCTACCACCGGCTGTTCACCCACGGCTCGTTCAAGGCCAAGCGCCCGCTCAAGATCGCCCTGGCCGTCATGGGCTGCATGGCCATCCAGGGCCCGCCGATCATCTGGGTCGCCGACCACCGCCGCCACCACGCCTTCTCCGACCGCGAGGGCGACCCGCACTCCCCGTGGCTGCACGGCACCACCCCGCTCGGCATCGCCAAGGGCTTCTGGCACGCGCACATGGGCTGGATCTTCGAGCACGAGGTCACCAACAAGCAGCGCTTCGCCCCCGACCTGCTCGCCGACCGCGACATCGTCCGGGTGCACAAGCTGTTCTGGCTGTGCACCACCGCGACCCTGCTGCTCCCCGCCGCCCTCGGCGCCCTGCTCACCTGGTCGTGGTGGGGCGGGGTCACCGCGTTCTTCTGGGCGGGCCTGGTCCGCATCGCGGTCCTGCACCACGTGACCTGGTCCACCAACTCCATCTGCCACCTGATCGGCGAGCGCCCCTTCACCAGCCGGGACAAGGCCGCCAACTTCTGGCCGCTGGCCATCCTCAGCTTCGGCGAGTCCTGGCACAACCTGCACCACGCCGACCCCACCTGCGCCAGGCACGGGGTCAAGCGCGGCCAGATCGACACCTCGGCCCGCCTGATCTGGGTGTTCGAGAAGCTCGGTTGGGCCACCGACGTCCGCTGGCCCACCCCCCAGCGCCTGGCCAAGCTCACCGCCCCCAGGTGACTATCTAGGGTGTGCCGATGAGCGGTCGGCGTCGGCAAGGGGAATCGCGCGTGCGCATGACGGGCGAGGAGCGCCGCAGGCAACTGCTGGACGTGGCCCGCGCGCTGTTCGCGGAGAAGGGCTACGACAGTTCGTCGGTCGAGGAGATCGCCCACCGGGCGGAGGTCAGCAAACCGGTCGTGTACGAGCACTTCGGCGGCAAGGAGGGCATCTACGCGGTCGTCGTCGACCGCGAGATGCAGTCCCTGCTCGCAGGCATGACCGACGCGCTGGCCGAGGACGCCGCCCACCCCCGCCTGCTGCTGGAACGGGCGGCCTGTTCCCTGCTGGACTACATCGAGGGCTCCACCGACGGGTTCCGCATCCTGGTCCGCGACTCCCCGGTCGCCACCGCCACCGGCACCTTCTCCAGCCTGCTCAACGACATCGCCAGCCAGGTGGAGCACATCCTGGGCGTGCAGTTCTCCAAGCGCGGCTACGACGCGGAGCTGGCCGCGCTGTACGCGCAGTCGCTGGTGGGGATGGTGGCGCTGACCGGGCAGTGGTGGCTGGACGCCCGGGAGCCGGGGAAGAACGAGGTCGCGGCGCACCTGGTGAACCTGGCGTGGAACGGGCTGTCGCACCTGGAGGGCAGGCCGACGCTGCGCGAACGCGCCTGACGGGGGCCGCGGGCGGGGTGTTCCGAGGGCGTCGGATCGCGTGCTTCGGCTGCGGGGGCGGGATCGGCCGCCGCGGGCGGAACCGCCGGGTCAGAACCTCGGGGCGCGCTTCTCCAGGAAGGCGGTCACGCCCTCGGCGTAGTCCGCGCTGGTGACCGAGTGGCTGTAGAGGGCCTCGACCTCGGGGTCGGCCTGGGCGGCGCCGTCGACGATCTTGGTGATGATGGTCTTGGCGCCGCGGATGGTGACCTGGGAGCGGCTGGCCATCAGGGTGGCGAGGTCCTCGGCGCGCTTGGGGAGGTCGTCGACGGGGTGGAGTTCGTTGACCAGGCCGATGCGCAGGGCGGTGGCGGCGTCGAGGATGTCGCCGGTGAAGAGGATCTGCTTGGCCCAGGCTGGGCCGACCGCGTCCACCAGCTGCTTGGTGGAGGGGAGGTTGAACACGATGCCGAGCTTGGCCGGGGTGATGCCGAAGCGGGCGTCGTCGGTGGCGATGCGCAGGTCGCAGGCGAGGGCCAGTTCGCAGCCGCCGCCGATGCAGAAGCCGGTGATGGCGGCGATGGTGGGTTTGGCCAGGCCGGTCAGCGCGGCCGTGGCCGCCTCCACCGCCTCGCCGTAGCGGACCGCGCCCTCGGCGTCGCGGCGCAGGGTGGTGAACTCGCTGATGTCGGCGCCCGCGGAGAACGTGTCGGTGCCGCGCACGACCAGCACCCGGACGTCGTCGTCGGCGGCGACCGCGGCCACGTGGCCGGGGATGGCCGCCCACATCTCGTAGCTGAGCGCGTTGCGCTTCGCCGGGCGGTCGATGGTCAGGGTCGCCACCGGGCCCTCGACGGCCAGGCTCAGGTACTCGCTCACCGGCACACCGTATCCGCCCGCCCCCGGTCGGGGGAGTCCCCGAGAGCGCCGTCACGCGGGGCGCGGGCCGGGTGGTCGGACGGCGCCCCGCGGCGGGAACGGGCATCCTGGGCACATGTTCCGGACCCGTGCACTGACCGCGGCCGCCGCGGCACTGGGCCTCGCAGGCTGTTCCGACTCCGCGGTCGGCCAGGTCCCCGCCCCGGGCTCGACCGCGCCCGCCACGCCCACCTCGGCGGTCGCCCCGGCACTGGCCGTGGAGACGGTGGCGGGCGGGTTGACCCACGGGTGGGACATCGGGTTCCTGCCGGGTGGGAAGGTGCTGGTCAGCCAGCGCACCGGGCAGTTCGCCCTGCTGTCGTCCGGGCGGCCGGGGGCCACCGCGACCACCCTGCGGGCCGACACCGCCGACATCCAGGTGCGCGGTGAGGGCGGTCTGCTGGGCATGGTCGTGCACCCCGACTTCGCCACCTCCCGCGAGTTCACCACCTGCCAGACCCACACCGAGGGCGGGCAGCCGAAGGACATCCGGCTGGTCACCTGGAAGCTGTCCGACGACGAGCAGTCCGCCACGAAGGTCAAGGACCTGCTGACCGGCCTGCCGATCGCCGCGAGCGGCCGCCACTCCGGGTGCAGGCCGACGATCGCCGCCGACGGCGCGCTGCTCGTCGGCACCGGCGACACCGCCTCGGCGTCGGCGTCGCAGGACAAGGGCAACCTGGGCGGCAAGGTCCTGCGCATCGACCTCAAGACGGGGGCCGCGCAGGCGGACAACCCCACCCCCGGGTCGCCGGTCTACACCTACGGCCACCGCAACGTCCAGGGGGTGGCCGTCCGCCCGGGTTCCGGGCAGGTCCTCACCGCCGAGCACGGCCCGGACAAGAACGACGAGGTCAACCTCCTGGCGGCGGGCGCGAACTACGGCTGGGACCCGTCGCAGGGCGGCACGGTCTCCGAGTACGACGAGAGCGTCCCGATGACCGACCTGACCCGCTTCCCCGACGCCGTCCCGGCCAAGTGGGAGTCCGGTCCCACCACCGAGGCGGTGTGCGCGTCCGCGTTCCTCGACGGTGAGCAGTGGGGAGCGCTCAACGGCGCTCTTGTGGTCACCGCGCTCAAGGGCGCCAAGCTCCTCCTGTTGTCCCTGGACGAGGACGCGAACGTGCAGTCGGTCGCGATCCCGCAGGAGTTCGCCGACCAGTTCGGTCGACTGCGCGCGGCGCGGACGGGCCCGGACGGCGCCCTCTACGTGACGACCTCCAACGGCTCGGACGACAAGCTGCTGCGGATCACCCCGAAGGCGTGAGGCTTCCCAGTTCGCGCTTGAGGTTCCTGCGCGCTCTCGCGTCCCAGCGGCTCCGCGCAAGAGGGGTCCGGTAGAGAGAGGGCAGGTCGAGCAGGCCCCGCAGCACCACGGCCCGCCCCGCGTGGAACGCCTCGTCCGGGACGTGGGCGTACTCGAAGCGGACCGCCCTGGCGTAGGCGTCGTAGTCCTCGGGCGTCGCGGCGAGGATCGCCAGGTCGGCGTCGCACAGCACCTCGCCGTTGGTGTCGCCCGGCTCGGTGCGGTGGCCCTTGGTCAAGCGCACCAGCCGGGCGACCTCCGCCACCGCCCCGGCGGGCAGGTGCGCGGCCAAGTCGGTCTCGGCGAGTCGGGCGCTGGCTTCTTCGTCGTCGGGTTTCCCCTGGTGGACGGCGTCGTGGTAGTAGGCGGCCAAGCGCACCAGGTCGGGGTCGGCGGCGTGCCCGGCCAGGGTGTCCACGTGCCGCAGCACCGCGCGCAGGTGCCGCAGGTCGTGGTAGCGGCGGTGGCCCTCCGCCCACCGGTCCAGCAGCGCGGCCAGCAGCGGCTCGGGCAGCGACAGCCGCGCCCACACCTCGGTCGACATGGGCGAACGCTATCGGCGCGACGACTGTCGGTGCCAGTGCGTAGTCTTGGCAGCCGAGTACCCCCACCGGTGACACCTCCCCGGCAGGGGTATGTCCGCGTCCGAACTCGATGACCACACCCACCTCCGCAAAGGACAGGCGCACTCGTGTCCCAGGCCCCGGCCGTGCTGCACGGCCTTCTCGACACCCTGCTGGCCGACCCGGCCTGCCTGGCCGTGGCCGAGGCGGCCGGTGCCCCGGCGATGGCCATGCAGGGCCCGGTGGCGGCCCGGCCGCTGGTGGTGGCCGCGCTGGTGGGCGCGGGCAGGCCGGTGCTGGCCGTGACCGCGACCGGCCGCGAGGCCGACGACCTCGTCGCCGTCCTCGGCGACCTGCTCGGCCGCGACGCGGTCGCCGACTTCCCGTCCTGGGAGACGCTGCCGCACGAGCGGCTGTCCCCGCGCGCGGACACCGTCGGTGCCCGGCTGGCCGTGCTGCGCAGGCTCGCCCACCCCGAAGAGCACCCGGCCGGGCCGCTCAAGGTCGTGGTCTGCACCGTGCGCAGCCTGATCCAGCCGATGGCCCCCGGGTTGGGCGAACTCACCCCGGTGCACCTGGAGGTCGGGGCGGAGTCCGACTTCGACGCCGTCCTCGCCCGGCTCGCCGACCTGGCCTACGCCAGGGTCGACATGGTGGAGAAGCGCGGCGAGTTCGCCGTCCGCGGCGGCATCGTCGACCTGTTCCCGCCGACCGCCGTGCACCCGCTGCGGGTGGAGTTCTGGGGCGACGAGGTCTCCGAGATCCGCTCCTTCGCCGTCGCCGACCAGCGGTCGCTGCCCGGGGAGCTCACCGAGGTCACCGCGCCGCCGTGCCGGGAGCTGCTGCTCACCGAGGAGGTCCGCGCCCGCGCCGCCGCGCTGGCCGGGCACCACGAGTCCGACGCGCACCTGCACGAGATGCTGACCAAGCTCGCCGAGGGCATCCCGTCCGAGGGCATGGAGGCGCTGATCCCGGCGCTGCTGCCCGGCGAGATGCAGATGCTCACCGACGCCCTCCCCGAGGGCACGCACGTCGTGGTCAACGACCCGGAGAAGGTCCGCACCCGCGCGCACGACCTGGTGCGCACCGGCCAGGAGTTCCTGGAGGCGTCCTGGATGGCCGCCGCCGGTGGCGGCACCGCCCCGATCGACCTGGGCGCCTCGGCCTACCGCGACCTGGGCGACGTCGCCGCGCACGCCCGCGACGCGGGCCGCTGCTGGTGGACGCTGTCGCAGCTCACCGACGAGAACGCGGTCCCGCTCGACGTGCACCCCGTCGAGTCCTACCGCGGCGACATCGCCCGCGCCTTCGCCGACCTGCGCGCGCACACCGCCGCGGGCGGCGCCGCCGTGCTGGTCGTGCCCGGCGCGGGCACCGGCAAGCGCGCGGTCGACCAGTTGGCCGAGGCCGAGGTCACCGCCGCGTTCGCCGAGGACGGGCTGACCGGGGCACCGCCCGCGGGCCGGGTCACCGTGGTCCGGGCCGGGCTGGAGGACGGGTTCAGCCTGCCCGGGTGCGCGCTGGTCGTGCTCACCGAGTCCGACCTGACCGGCGGCAGGCACGGCACCTCCACCCGCGACATGTCGACCAAGATGCCGTCGCGGCGGCGCAACGCGGTCGACCCGCTGGCGCTCAAGCCCGGCGACTACGTGGTGCACGAGCAGCACGGCATCGGCCGCTACGTGGAGATGGTGCAGCGCGCCACCAAGGACACCTCCGGTGGCTCGGTCACCCGCGAGTACCTGGTGCTGGAGTACGGCAGCTCCAAGCGCGGGCACCCCGGCGACCGGCTGTTCGTGCCCACCGACCAGCTCGACGAGGTCTCCCGCTACGTCGGCGGCGAACTGCCCACGCTGAACAAGCTCGGCGGATCGGACTGGAAGAACACCAAGGCCAAGGCGAAGAAGGCGGTCAAGCAGATCGCCGCGGAGCTGGTGCAGCTCTACGCCGCCCGGCAGGCCGCCCCCGGCCACGCGTTCGGCCCGGACACCCCGTGGCAGCGCGAGCTGGAGGACGCGTTCCCGTTCACCGAGACCGTCGACCAGCTCGCCGCCATCGACGAGGTCAAGACCGACATGATGCGCGGCGTCCCGATGGACCGGGTCATCTGCGGCGACGTCGGCTACGGCAAGACCGAGATCGCGGTCCGCGCGGCGTTCAAGGCGGTGCAGGACGGCAAGCAGGTCGCCGTGCTGGTGCCCACCACGCTGCTGGCCCAGCAGCACCTGTCCACCTTCGCCGGGCGGATGCACTCGTTCCCGGTCACGGTGAAGGGCCTGTCCCGGTTCACCGACGCGCAGGAGTCCGAGCGCACCATCGAGGGCCTCGCCGACGGCACGGTCGACATCGTCATCGGCACGCACCGCCTGTTGCAGACCGGCCTGCGCTACAAGGACCTCGGCCTGGTCATCGTGGACGAGGAGCAGCGCTTCGGCGTCGAGCACAAGGAGCACATCAAGGCCCTGCGCACCCACGTCGACGTGCTGACCATGTCGGCCACGCCGATCCCGCGCACCCTGGAGATGTCGCTGGCGGGCATCCGCGAGATGTCGACCATCCTGACCCCGCCGGAGGACCGCCACCCGATCCTCACCTACGTCGGCGCCTACGACGACAAGCAGGTCGCCGCCGCGATCCGCCGCGAACTCCTGCGCGACGGCCAGGTCTTCTTCGTGCACAACCGGGTCTCCTCCATCGAGAAGGCCGCGCGGGCGCTGCGCGAACTCGTCCCCGAGGCCAGGGTGGTCACCGCGCACGGGCAGATGAACGAGGACCGGCTGGAGAAGATCATCCAGGGGTTCTGGGAGCGCGAGCACGACGTGCTGGTGTGCACCACGATCGTCGAGACCGGCCTGGACATCTCCAACGCCAACACCCTCATCGTCGAGCGCGGCGACATGCTCGGCCTGGCCCAGCTGCACCAGCTGCGCGGGCGGGTGGGCCGCGGCCGCGAACGCGGCTACGCCTACTTCCTGTACCCGCCGGAGGCCCCGCTCACCGAGACCGCGCACGACCGGCTCGCCACCATCGCCCAGAACACCGAACTCGGCGCGGGCATGGCGGTCGCCATGAAGGACCTGGAGATCCGCGGCGCGGGCAACATCCTCGGCGCCGAGCAGTCCGGCCACATCGCGGGCGTCGGCTTCGACCTCTACATCCGCCTGGTCGGCGAGGCGGTGGAGGCCTTCCGCAAGCACGCGGGCGCCCCCGGCGCCGAGGACGAGGAGGAGCTGGCCGACGTCCGCGTCGACCTCCCGGTCGACGCGCACATCCCGCACGACTACGTGCCGGGGGAACGGCTGCGCCTGGAGGCCTACCGCAAGCTCGCCGCCGCCCCCGACGCCGCGGGCCTGGACGCGGTGCGGGAGGAACTGGTCGACCGCTACGGCGAACTGCCGCAGCCGGTGGTCAACCTCCTCGCCGTCGCCGCCTTCCGCCAGACCTGCCGCGCCCACGGCGTCACCGAGGCCATCGCCCAGGGCAGCAGCATCCGCTTCGCCCCCCTGCCCCTGCGCGACTCCCAACTGGTCCGCCTCAAGCGGCTGCACCCGAAGGCCGTGCACAAGGCGGTCACCAACACCGTCACCGTCCCCCGCCCCACCGAGGGCGCGGCGGGCGGCCGGATGGGCGCCCCGGTCCTGCGCGACCGCGAACTGCTGGACTGGTGCGCGGGCTTCCTGAAATCGCTGGAGGTCGCCCCCGCCCCGGCGGGCGTGTGACGGCGGCCGTGGGCGCTCCGCCTTGGCGGGCCGCTGATGGCGGATGTGAGTGCCCCGCCCGGGTCGGCTGATCGGGGGCCTGCGCGACGGCCGCTGTGCCACGATGTCGAACATGCCTCGGATCGAGTGCTCGCTCGCGGAACTGGACGCGCTGGGCTCGGCGCTGGACCTGCCGGTGTGGCGCTTCCCGTTCACCGCACCGGTGTTCGGCGGCCTCGGTCGGGCCGAGCTGTTCGCCGCGGTCAACGCCGGCCTGAGCAGTCGGGGGCTCATCCACCGGGGCCGGTTCGACCCCGACCTGGAGGCGGTCCTCCGCCTCCACGCCACCGGCCGGGTGTCCATCGCCGTCAACGGCATGGCCGGGGGCGCGCAGGTCACCGCCCTCGCGGTGCTCAACGGCACCCGCGGTGTGCTCGCCGTGCTGCGGGACGGGCGCATCGCCTTCCGCCCGCTACCCGCCGAACGCGTGGCCCGCGCCGTGGTCGACACGGTGCCCCCGCTCCCGGCGGGACCGGGCAACTCCGTGACTGTGTCCGACTCTCCCGCCCCCGCCGCCGTGCAGCAGTCACCGACCACGGTCCTGCGGCGCTCCGACCGCGCCGGTGACCGCGCGGGCCGGGACTTCCACGCGGCACGGCGGATCCTGGCCAGACCACGACGCGGCGGCGGCGCGTTCCTGATCAGCACCCGCGGCAGACCCGCCCAACCCGACCCGAGCGAGGCCATCTCCTGGGTCGACACCGACGTGGGCCGCTACGCCGTGACCACCGCCGCGGGCCAGGAGGCCGCCTGCACGTGACCTACCTGCCCGCCGACCACGCCCGGCTCGAACGCGAAATCCAGCGCGTGCTGGCCAGATTCACCTGATCGGAGGAGGAACCGCGTCAATTCGACGCATCGTCTCAAACCGTGTAATCGACGCCGACCGACTTGCTACGGTTTTCACGCTGGGTGTTCGGGGGGATGGGGGGGAGTGACGATGAGCCTGCCTGCGAGCTTCGCGGGGATCAGTGCCGCCGTGCACCAACTCGGCGTCGCCGCCGACCGGGGGTTCACCGTCTCCGGTCCCGGCGCGGACGCCCTGATCAGCGCCGTCACGGAGATGCAGCGCGACGTGGACGCGATACTCCGCAAGGCTGACAGGCTCGGTCAGGAACCGGCATTGGGGCAGACGCCTGCGGCGCAGGTGTACAAGCCGTTCATGGCGTCGATCGCCACTGATCCGGTCCAGGGGTTCCTTCCGTTTTTGATGCGCCTGCAACGGGACTTGGCTGACGTGGAGGCGGCGTTGCGCAAGTCCATGGCGTCCTACGATGACAGTGACCAGGCTGCTGGCAGGGGCATCTCCTCGGTGCACATATGAGAGGGCATCGTCACGTGATCGGAAAGGCGCCTGTGGGCGTGCGAGGATCGGTTGCGGCCGCTGTGGTGATCGGTGCTTTCGTCTTGGCCGGGTGTGGCGCTGCTCGGACGACGGGGTCGGCTGTTCCGGAGCCGGGTTCGGTGACCACCGGTGTGTCGGGAACCGGTGCGGGCTCACCGAGTACGACGGTGTCCGCACCCGAGAAGGGCGACACGTTGGCCGACATGGATCCGTGTGACCTGCTGACCACCGCTGACAAAGCGGCTTTGCAGATCACTGAGTCCGAGAAGGCCGAGAAGGTGGGCACCGAACACGTCTGCGTGCACCTGACCGCCGAAGGGTCTGTCTCGCCCGGGATACGTACCAATGTGGGGCTTGCCGGGGTGGTGGTGAACGGGCCGATAAGTGATCTCTCGATCGGGTCGCACCAGGCCAGGCAGATGCGGACCACCACCGGCGGTTGCTTTGTCTTCCTGGGTGTGACTGCATCATCCCGGGTGGATGTTCTTGCTGGTGATTTGCGTGGCAACCAGGATGCGGCGTGTGAGCTGGCGTTGCGGGCGGCTGAGTTGATCGAGCCGAATCTGCCGGAATCGTAGGGGGCTGGGGACGATGGTGGGAGACCGTCCGCCCGCTGAGGTGGCGCAGGAGTACGGGATTCACGTCCACGGGCGGGTCCCGACCGTGGAAGAACTGCGGGCGCGGTTCATGGCGGAGGGCGTGGGGCGTTACGGGCCGTTGTTCGGGGCGCTCATGGGGACGCTCAACGTGCTGACCCAGACCGAAGACAAGCTCGACGCGCAGGCTCGGCAGTTGCGGCAGGACACGTTGACCCGCTCCGCCCCGGGTGCTCCCGGGGTCCACTACGAAGGCGTTCCGCACCAGCAGTTGTACGACGCGGTGAACAACGGGGTCGACCCGGGCGCCGTGGGGGCCGTGGCCGAGTCGTGGATCGAGGTCGGCAACCGGATGGTCGGGTTCGGTGACCTGGTGGCCAAGGCTATCGGCAGCAGTGAGTCTACTTGGGAGGGTGCGGCCGCCGATGGTGCCCGGCAGGCGTTGGCGTTGCTGGCGAACAAGTCCGGTGAGGCGGGGCGGGCTGCGCAGTTGGCCGGGACGGTCGGGAACCAGCAGGCGCAGGCGTTGGCCACCGCGAAGAACACGGTGCCGCCCCCGCCGAACCCGCCCTACGACCCGCTTTCGGCCGCCCGGCACCTGCAGACCATCACCGATCCGGTGGCCTACGCCCAGCAGGCGCAGCAGGACCAGCAGCAGGCCGCCGCCCAAGAGGCCGCGCACAAGCAGGCGGCTCAGGCGGTGCGGGCCTACGACCAGACGTTGACAGCGACCGCTGCTGCAGCCCCCGCGTTCGCCCCGCCACCGCCCGTCGTGGACCCCGGTGGCGGTGAACCCGGTGGGGTCGGCCCACGGGGCGGAGGGGGTGACCGGGGCGGTGGCATCGGGGAGCCCGCACCGATCACGGCGGGGTCGGACTCGGCAGGCGGACCGGGTCCCCGGGGCGGCCCCGGTCGACCCGGGGGTGGGTCCGGTGGGGGCGGTCCCGTCATCCCGGTTGTCGGTGGATCGGCTCCGGTTGTCGGCGGGACGCCGGGGCAGACCGTCAGTTCGGGAGCGGGAACGGTCAGCGCTCCGACCGGGGGCGCGGACCTCGGACCGGGGATTCGGGACGGTGCCGGTCGCAGGCCCGACGGTGTGTCGTGGGGACTCGGGGCAGGCGGCGGTCCCGGTTCCGCGGGCGGGATCGGTCTCGGCGGCGGGGTGGTGCGCGGTGGGGTGGGGCGCGGTGGGCCGGGCGGGGAGTCCGGTGGGCTCGGCGGCAGGGGCCCCGGCGGTGGACCTGGTTCCGGTGGGCCGGGAACGGGTGCCCGTGCCGGTGCGTCCCACCCCGGCGGACCGGTCGGAGCGGGCGGTTCGCCCACCGCTCGCGGTGCCGGGCGACCCGGCGCGGCCGGGGTGGGTGCGGGTGCCGGGAGCGGGGCCCGTGGTTCCGGTGACGACGACCTCGAGCACCAGCGTCCCGACTACCTGGTGGAGGCCGACCCGGAGGGCCTCTTCGGCACCGATGAGGCCACCGCTCCCCCGGTGATCGGCCTGTAGCGACGCCCAGCGGCTCGTAACGACCCGTCGTCGCCGGGCGAAGTTGTCCACGTCGGTGCGTGCAGGTGGGTGAGGTGGGGTTGGTGTCCGGTTCCGGTTTCCTGGCGGTCGACCCGGGTGCGGCTGAACGGGCCGCGGCGGCGTGCCGGGGGCAGATCGCCCGGTTGGACGAGCACATCCGGGCCGTGGAGGGCCTGGTGGACCCCGACTTCGGGGCGTGTGCGCTGGGACGGGGGCTGACGGGCAAGTTCGCCGACAAGCGCACCGCCCCCGACGGGTTGATCGCCCGGTTGGTGTCGGCGCGCTCCGGGCTCGACGCCGCCGCGCGGCACTTCGAGTCGACCGCGCGGGCCTACCGGGACAACGAAGCGGGCGCGGCCGCGGCGCTGCGCGGGGTGGGGTGGGCATGAGCGCCTCCGACGAGGACCTGCCCGCCCGGTTGCGGCGGATCGCCGCCGACTTCGACGCCTCGGTGGCGGGGTACGACCCGGCTTCCATCCGGGCCGTGGACAACTGGCGGGCCTGGCGGCACCGGGACATGGTGGCGCTGGTGGACCGGATCACCTCCGGCACGGGGGGCACCCCGGGCCACGAGTGGAGCCGCATCGGCGCCCGCATCACCGAGGACTTCGCCGCCTTCGACCGGGAGCTGTCGGCGGCGCTGGGTTCGGGGTGGCAGGGCGCGGCGGCCGATTCCGCCACCGCGGCCACCACCCCGGTCGGTGCCTGGGGGCAGGCCCTGGGTCAGGTCACCGCCGTCACCGGGATCCGGATGCTCGCCGCGGACCTCGCCGCCCGGCAGGCGAAGACGAACCTGCCGGAGCCGAGGGACCTCGACTGGCAGCGGGCGCTGTTCAGCCCCACCCCGGAGCAGGACCTGTTCGACCAGCACGCCGAGCAGGAGAACGCGAAGGCCGAGGCGGTGCGGGTGATGGACGCGTTCATCACCGCCGGGTACCGCGAGGCCGACGCGACCGTGCCCGCCTTCCCCGACCCGCCCGGCCTGGTCCGGGGGTCCGCCCCGGTCGAGTACGGCCCCGGCGGCGCGTACGCGGGCACCCCGGTCGGCGGCGCGGGCTATCCCATGTGGACCGGTCTCGGCGTCCCGGTCCCGTACACCGAGCCCCCCGCCGTCGCCGCCCCCGTGGAGCAGGCGCAGGTCCAGGCTCCCGCGCCGACCGCGCCCAAGCCCCCGGTCGTCGCCCCCGCCGACTTGGCGATCAGCCAGGAGGTCACCACCCAGACCTCCGCCGCGAGCGTCTTCGGCCCCGGTGGTGCTTCCGCCGCGGCCTCCGCCGGTGGTCACCCGGGCGGCGGCCCGGTGGCGCCCACGCCCTCCCAGGAGGCGGTGAACGGCGGTGCCGCGGTCGGTTCCCGCCGGGGTCCGGTGCAGCCCGGCACCACGCAGGCGTTCGCCCGCCCGCTCGCCGAGACCCCGCGGCCCGCCGCGGCCGCGCCCGGTGCCGCGGGCATGCCCATGGGTGGTGGCGGCGGTGCGGGCGGCCGACCCGAGGACGACGCCGAACACCGCTCCCGGTACGTGGTCGAGGAGGACAAGGACGCCCTGTTCAGCCACGGCCTGTCCTCCGTCACCCCGGTGATCGGCGAGACCCGGTGACCACCGCGACCCGCGACTGGACCCTCACCCCGGAACAACTGGCCCAGCTGTGGGACCGCACGGGCCTCGACGTGCTGCCGTACCCGGTCCAGGTCCGCAGGCACGGGCTGACCGAGGCCGAGGCCGCCGTCGCGGGCGGGAAGGTGCGGGCCGGGCTGCGCGCCCTCGGCCTCCTCGACCGCCACGGCCGCCCGAGCCCGGACCTGGAATCCGCCCTGCGGCTGCTGGCCGCCCCGGAGGCCGCGGTGGACTCGGTGTGGCTCGACGCCCGCGGCGCGGGCTCCCCGTACCGGGCCCTGGCCGCCCGGACCGGGCGCCGGGCCGTCCTCGCCCTCCAGGCCCCGGGCCCGGACCAGCTCACCGGTGGCCCGATCACCCTGCGGGACATCGGCGTCTCCGCCCTGGTCGACGCGGTCGTCCGCGGCATCCCGCCCGCCCCGCCCGGTCGGCGCCCCGGCGGGCGCTGGCCCGCGGACCGGGCGGAGCAGGCCAGGCCGTTCACCGACCTCGTCCACGCCCCCCGGACCAGGGCGGGCCAGTTCGGCGTGCGGGTGGACCGCGCGCGGGGCCCGGTCCTGTCCTGGTTCGACGTCCCCGGGGACGGCCGCTACGCCCTGGTGCGGACCCCGCGACCGGGCGGCGCCGGGTGGGTGGCGGTCCACCCCGCCGACGCACCGACCCTGTGCCGGGGCCTGATCGACATCCTGGACCGGACCGCGCGGGGCTGACGCGCCCGGCGCGCGGTCCCCGCTGTGACCAGGCCACGAAGCTCGTCGCCCGAACGGGTGCTCGTGCGTTGCTCAGCGTGGTTGTGAGAGGGTGTGCCACTGTGACCACAGTCATCCGCCGCCGGGGCGCTGCCGCCGTGCTGACCGTCGTCCTCGGGCTCGTGCTCGGCTCCTGCGCCTCCGGGCCGAGCCAGGTCAACGCCGCCGCGATCGTCGACGGGCGGACGATCGGGGTGGGGCAGGTGCAGGAACTCGTGGACCGGGCCGTCAAGGCCGAGCCCGCCGCGCAGACCCTCGCCGACCAGCACAAGCTGGGGGACCTCTCGCGCGAGGTGCTGACCCAGCTCGTGATGCACGAGCTGATCACCTCCTACACCGCGCAGAACCCCGTGACCATCGACCCCGCGCAGCTGTCGCAGGTGGCCGATCAGATCCGGTCCAGCACCGAGCCGCTGCCGACCGACGGGACCGCGGCGCCGGAGGCGATCGTGGCCACCGCGGCGACGAAGGTGTTCGAGCCGGAGTTCCTGGCCCGCGACTACCTGGCGCTCGCCGCGATCGGCGACCGCGAGCTGAACTCGGTCAAGGTCACCTTCGACTACGCGGTCCTGGCCCCCGGCCAGGACGGCGCCACCGGGTCGCTGCGGGAGAAGGCGCTGGCCAAGGCCGAGCAGCTCGCCGTCGGCCTGGACCGGGCCGCGGCGGTGCAGAAGCAGGACACCGCCGACGGCGCGCTGCAGTGGGAGACCATCACCACCACCCCGACGGCGCAGGAGGGGCTGGAGTCCTCGGCCCTGTTCGGCACCGAGCCGAACACCGTGGTCGCGTTCCAGCCGAACCAGCAGAACGCGTCGTGGATCATCGCGCTGATCCGCGAGCGCGAGGTGTCCGCGCCGCAGGCCGGTGCGGCGAAGAACCCGCTGCAGATCGCCATCCCGTTCGGGCAGCGCGTGCTGCAGTCGTGGGTGGACCGGGTCGGGGTGAAGATCAGCCCCCGCTACGGCGTGTTCGACCAGGTCGCCATGCGGTTGGCGGCGGGCGACGCGGAGTCCACCGGCGTGCTGGTGCCGGTGAAGGTCGAAGCGCAGCGGTGAGCACGCCCCACCAGGGCAGCGCGATTGTACTGGCCGCCGAAGGGGTCATCCCCTCGGCGGCCTTGCCGTCGCTGCGGGCCGCCGCGCACCTGTTCGCCACCGACCCCGCCCTCGGCGACCCGCCCCCGGGGGCGCTGGTCGAGCTGGCCGCCGCCGAACCCGTCGTGCTCGTCGTCGACGACCTCGACCTGCCCGCCGCGAAGGCGCTGACCGCGCTCGGGGTGCCGGTGCTCGCCGCCCCCGGGACCGGGTTGCTGGCCGCCGCCCGGGTGATGGACGTGCTGCGCTCCCCGGGCGGGTGCCCGTGGGACGCCGAGCAGACGCACGCGTCGCTGCGGCAGTACCTGGTCGAGGAGTGCTACGAGCTGCTCGACGCCATCGACGAGGGCGACCGGGTGGCGCTGCGCGAGGAACTCGGCGACGTGCTGCTGCAGGTCCTGTTCCACGCCAGGGTCGCCGAGGAGGACGCGGCCGACCCGTTCACGGTCGACGACGTGGCCCGCGACCTGGTGACCAAGCTGGTCGGGCGGCACCCGCACGTGTTCTCCGGCGGCGACCCGGCCGTGCGCGACGCGGGTACCCAGGAGCTGCGCTGGGAGGAGCTCAAGCAGACCGAGAAGCGTCGCGAGTCCTGTGTGGACGGCGTGGCGTCCGGTCAGCCCGCGCTCGCCCTGGCCGCGAAGCTCACCCAGCGCACCGCCAGGGCCAACCTGCCCGCCGACCTGCTCCCGGCGGGCGAGGACGTCGGCGCGCGGCTGTTCGCCACCGCCGCGCGGGCCAAGCTCGACGGCACCGACCCCGAGGACGCCGCCCGCGCCGTCGCCCGGCGCTTCACCGCCGACGTGCGGGCCGCGGAACTCGCCGCCAGGGCCGACGGGGTGGACCCGGCCCGGATGGACCACGACGGCTGGCGCCGGTACTGGCCCGCTCGGGAAAACTAGGACGGGACCCGGCCCCGGTCGCTAATTTGACAGGGTGACCGACGCCTATCTCAGATTCCCCCACCTGCACGCGGGCCTGATCACCTTCGTGGCCGAGGACGACGTCTGGTCGGCCCCGCTCGACGGCGGCCGGGCGTGGCGGGTCAGCGCCGACCGGGTACCGGTGGACAACCCCCGGTTCTCCCCGGACGGCGGTCTGATCGCCTGGACCAGCACCCGCGACGTCGAACCCGAGGTGCACGTCGCCCCGGTCGACGGCGGCCCGAGCACCCGGCTGACGCACTGGGGCGACGTGGCGACCCAGGTGCTGGGCTGGCTGCCCGACGGCCGGGTCCTCGCCCGCAGCGCCACCGGGGAGCACTCCACCCGGCGCACCTGGGCCTACGCCGTGCCGGTCGAGCCCGGCCCGGCCGAGCGGCTGCCGCACGGCCCGGTCGGCGCCCTGCAGGTGGCGGGCACCGGCGCGGTCCTGCTCGGTTCGGTGATCTCCCGCGAGCCCGCCTGGTGGAAGCGCTACCGGGGCGGCACCGCGGGCAAGGTCTGGGTCGACCCGGACGGGACCGGCGGCTTCACCCGCATCCTGTCCGATGTGGACGGACACCTGGTGTCGCCGATGTGGGTGGGCGGCCGGATCGCGTTCCTGTCCGACCACGAGGGCGTCGGCAACCTCTACTCCTGCGCCGCCGACGGCACCGACCTGCGCAAGCACAGCGACCACGACTTCTACGCGCGCAACGCCGGCACCGACGGCACCCGGGTGGTCTACCACTCGGCGGGCGCGGTGTGGCTGGTCGAGGGCCTCGACGCGGAACCGAGGAAGCTGGACATCCGCCTCGGCGGGCCGCGCAACGCCCGCGCCCCGCACCCGGTCGTCCCGTCCCGGCACCTGGGCTCGGTGGGCGTGGACCGCACCGGCCGGGCCAGCGCCGTCGAGGTCCGCGGCACCGTGCACTGGCTGACCCACCGCGACGGTCCGGTCCGCGCGCTGTCGGTGGAACCCGGGGCGCGCGCCCGGCTCCCGGTGGTGCTGGGCGGCACCGGCGAGGCGGTGTGGGTCACCGACGCCGAGGGCGAGGACGCGCTGGAGTTCGGGCCGGTCGCGGGCCGCGAACCCGGGGTGGAACCGCGCCGGATCGGGCTGGGGCAGCTCGGGCGGGTGCTGGAGCTGGCCGCGTCCCCGGACGGCCGCCGCGTCGCCGCGGTCACCCACGACTCGCGGCTGCTGCTGGTCGACGTGGACAGCGGCGAGCTGGACGAGGTGGCCCGCTCGGAGTCCGGTGAGCCGCAGGACCTGGCGTTCTCCCCGGACTCGACCTGGCTGGCCTGGTCGCACCCCGGGCCGGAGCCGCTGCGGCAGATCCGCATGGTCAACACCAGCGACCGGTCGGTGGTCGAGGTGACCGGGATGCGCTTCGCCGACTCCGACCCGGCGTTCACCCTCGATGGCAAGCACCTGGCGTTCCTCTCCGCCCGCAGCTTCGACCCGATCTACGACGTGCACGTGTTCGACCTGTCCTTCGCCAGCGGCTCGCGCCCCTACCTGGTGCCGCTGGCCGCCGCCACGCCGTCCCCGTTCGCCCCGGTCCGCGAGGGCCGCCCGTTCGGCGCCGACGACGACCGCAAGGACGACAAGGACGGCCGCGACGGCGACAGCGGGCCCGACGACGCCCCGCGCACCACTGTCGACGTCGAGGGCATCGCCGAGCGGGTCATCGCCTTCCCGGTGCCGACCGCCCGCTACTCGCGGCTGTTCGCGGCCAAGGGCGGCGTGCTGTGGCTGCGCGACCCGGTCCGCGGCAGCCTCGGCGACGACCTCGACGAGCTGGGCGAGCCCGCCCCGCGCTCGGTGCTGGAGCGCTTCGACCTGGCCAAGCTCAAGACCGACGTGCTCGTCGAGGGCCTGGACCGGGTGTGGCCCAGCGGCGACGGCACGCGCATCGCCGTCCGCGACGGCGCCCGGCTGCGGGTGCTGCCCGCCGACCGCAAGGCCGACCCGGAGGAGGGCGGCGAGGACAACATCACCGTCGACCTCAACCGGGTCCGGGTCACCGTCGACCCGGCGGGGGAGTGGCGGCAGGCCTTCGACGAGACCGGCCGCCTGATGCGCGACCACTTCTGGCGCGCGGACATGAACGGCGTCGACTGGGCGGGCGTGCTCGACCGCTACCGCCCGCTGGTGGGGGCGGTGGGCTCGCACGACGAGCTGGTCGACCTGCTCTGGGAGGTGCACGGCGAACTGGGCACCTCGCACTCCTACGTGATACCGCCGGGCGGGCAGGCCGACGGCAAGCGCAGGCTCGGCCTGCTCGGTGCCGACCTCACCCGCGACGACGACGGCGCCTGGCGGGTCGCCGCCATCGTCCCCGGCGACAGCTCCGACCCGAGGGCCCGCTCCCCGCTGCGCGCCCCCGGCGTCGCGGTCCGCGCGGGCGACGCGATCACCGCCGTCGACGGCCGCCCGGTCGACCCGGCCACCGGCCCCGCGGCGCTGCTCGCCGGGACCGCGGGCCGCCCGGTGGAGCTGACCGTGGCCCCCGGCTCCGGCGGTGCCAAGCGGCGCGTGGTCGTGGTGCCGCTGCTCGACGACATGCCGCTGCGCTACCAGGCGTGGGTCGCCGGGCGCCGCGCGCACGTGCACGCGGCCACCGGTGGCCGCGTCGGCTACCTGCACGTGCCGGACATGGTCGCCACCGGCTGGGCGCAGCTGCACCGCGACCTGCGGCTGGAACTGCGCCGGGACGCGGTCGTGGTCGACCTGCGGGAGAACCGCGGCGGGCACCTGTCGCAGCTCGTGGTGGAGAAGCTCGGCCGCAAGGTCATCGGCTGGAACACCGCCCGCGACGGCTACGCCGAGGAGACCTACCCCCAGGACGCCCCGCGCGGCCCGGTGATCGCGGTCGCCGACCAGTTCTCCGGTTCCGACGGCGACATCGTCAACGCCGCCATCAAGGCCCTGGGCATCGCGCCGGTCGTCGGTGTGCGCACCTGGGGCGGGGTCATCGGCATGGACATGCGCTACCGGCTCGTCGACGGCACCCTCGTCACCCAGCCCCGCTACGCCACGTACCTCTACAGCGTGGGCTGGGGCTTGGAGAACTACGGCGTCGACCCGGACGTGGAGGTAGTCATGGCCCCGCAGGACTACGCCGCGGGCCGCGACACCCAGTTGGACAAGGCCATCGAGCTGGCGCTCGCGGCGCTGCAGACCCGCCCGGCGGTGACCCCGCCGGAACTGCCGCCACTGCCGCAGTAGGACGGTTGCCGGTTCGTCCCCGCGCGTCGGGGACGAACCGGCATCATGGCCGCATGGACCCCGCCACCACCCGCATGATCCAGGCCATCGAGGCCAACTGGGACGTGCGCACCCCCGTGCACGTCGCCAGCCGGTTCTACGACGTGGCCTCCCGCGACCCGGCCGACTGGTTCGCCGACTTCGAGTGGGACGACCTCGGCGAGCTGGCGGGCAGGCACGTCGCCCACCTGCAGTGCCACATCGGCGCGGAGACCCTGGCGTTCGCCGCGAAGGGCGCGCACACCGTCGGCCTCGACATCTCCGGCGAGTCGGTGCGCGCCGCGCGCGAGCTGGCCGAGAGCGCGGGCGCCGAGGTCACCTACGTCAAGGCCGACGTCCACGACGCCGTCTCCGCCCTCGGCGCGGAGGGGTTCGACGTCGTCTACACCGGCAAGGGCGCCGTCTGCTACCTGCCGGACCTCGACGCCTGGGCCACCCAGGTCGCGGGCCTGCTCAAGCCGGGCGGCACCTTCTACCTGGTCGAGTTCCACCCCCTGCTCAACGCCCTGAGCCCGGTCCCCAGCCCGGACGGCGACGAGTCCCTGTTGCTGCGCCACGACTACCTCGGCGGCCGCGGCGCCATCGAGCGCGACGGCGCCCACACCTACACCGACGGCCCGGCGCTGGCGGAGGCCATCACCCACCACGAGTGGGCGCACGGCATCGGCGAGGTCGTCACCGCCCTGATCGGCGCGGGCCTGCGGATCACCCTGCTGCGCGAGACCGAGCGCCTGCCGTGGCCGCGCTGGTCCACCATGGCCCCGGACGCGGGCTGGTTCTCCCTGCCCGCCGAAGCCCCCCGCATCCCGCTGATCTACGCCCTGCGGGCCACCCGACCGTAACGGATTTCGGGTCGGTCACCCGCAGGCTCCGCCCACGTCCGCGCAGGTGGAGAGGGGTCCGGCCCGACCTACCGCCGGTACGTCGCCCCTCGGTGCCCGGCTTTGGTCGAACCTGCCCCGATGGGGACGTAGCCTGGATTTCGTGGCCGCATCCCCGACACCCCCGCCGACCACGTACCCGGAAGCCCCGCAGCCCGGGCCGACGTCGTCCCCGCCGCCCCGACCCCGCCTGCGCGGGGCAGGCCGGGTGGCGGTGATCCTCGCCGTCCTCGTCCTCGGCGCGGGCTTCGTGGTGTTCCTCAGGTCGGCGGGCGAGGACCGCTCGTCCCGCGCCCGCCCGTACCGCTTCGTGGTGCCCGCCGTGAGCGTCGCCCCCGGCACCGCCGTCCCCACCCCCCGCCCCGTCCCCACCACCGACCGGGCGGCCTGGCTGGAGCGCATGGCCGACCGCACCGACATGCCGGTGCGCACCGTGCAGGCCTACGTGGAGGCCGAGGCCCGCACCCGCGCCGCCACCCCCGGCTGCAACCTCACCTGGATCACCCTCGCGGGCGTGGGCCGGGTCGAGTCCCACCACGGCCTCTACAACGGCACCGAGGTCGGCCCGAACGGCGACCTGACCAAACCCATCGTCGGCGTCCCCCTCGACGGCTCCCCCGGCGTCCAGGCCATCCCCGACACCGACCAGGGCCGCCTCGACGGCGACCCGGTCTGGGACCGCGCCGTCGGCTCCATGCAATTCCTCCCCAGCACCTGGACCCGCTGGTCGGAACGCTCCAACGGCGACGGCCAACCAGCCAACCCCCAGAACGTCGACGACGCCGCACTCACCGCCGCCCGCTACCTGTGCGCCAGCGGCGGCGACCTGGCCACCGGCCAGGGCTGGTGGAAGGCCATCCTCACCTACAACGCCTCGAACAAGTACGCCCGAGACGTCTACAGCGGCGTCGACGCCTACGCCAAGAAAACCGTGGAACTGGGCTAGGACCCGCCGTCAGGCCACCCCACACACCGGCGGCCTGACGGCCTGCCACGCGAAACGCCAGCGGCGCAGCCGCCGACCGCCCCACCCCGCTGGCCTGGCGGCCTGGCGGCCAGCCACCCGCAACCCCATCGGGCGCAGCGAAACCAGCCACCCCGAAAACCGCCGGCCCGGCTAAGCAGAGGCCCGGGTGGGTGGATTTGCTTGGGTGGGGGAAGCGATCATGTGCAAGCCTGCCTGGGCTGTGGGGCATCTCTTCAGCCCCACTCGGTCACACTGGGCGCATGATCGCTGTAGGGGCCCCGCCCAAGCAGATCCACCCACCCGGGCGCCACAGATAAAATCCCGGCGTCTTAAACCACGCCAGCAGGATGCAAGGCCCGGAACAAGCCTCAGTCAGACCGCTCAACCGCGATCCGAGCCGAAACCTCCCCCAAAGCCTCCTGGTACTCCGGCAGCGGATTCATCGCCACCGCCATCCGCAACTGCGTCTGCGCCTCAGCCAACCGGCTCTGCCGCTGCAACGTCTTCCCCAGCGCGAACAGCGCGTAGTGATCGGTCGGATCCAACTCCAACACCCGCCGGAAAGCCCCCTCGGCCCGCCGCAACTGCGCCGACCCCAGGTAAGCCCGCCCCGCCAGCAGTTGCACGCTCGGGGCGTCCGGGTCCGCGTCGAGGATCGGCGCCAGAGCCGCCAGCGCGTCCAGCGGCCTGCGTTGCGCCACGAGCGACTCAGCGTGGCGGAACGCCTCGACCGGGTTGGCGGGCTGCTCAGTCATACTCCGCCTCACCCTACGCGCGGATCGGTGGTCCCTCGACCCGCCACGGGAGTGATCACGCTCGGTGAGAGCCACGCCTCGCGCACCGGGGGCCGCAGGCCCGCTAGGCTCGATCAGGCGTAGTTCGGACGTTGTGAGGAGCACCACGTGGCGGTCATCGAGCAGGTCGGCGCACGCGAGATCCTGGACTCGCGGGGCAACCCCACCGTGGAGGTGGAGGTGGCCCTCGACGACGGCACCCTGGCCAGGGCGGCCGTGCCCTCCGGGGCTTCCACCGGCGAGCACGAGGCCGTGGAGCTGCGCGACGGCGACCCGGCCCGCTACGGCGGCAAGGGCGTGGAGAAGGCCGTCACCGCGGTCCTGGACGAGATCGGCCCGGAGCTGACCGGGATCGACGCGGTCGACCAGCGGATCGTGGACCAGAAGCTGGTGGACCTCGACGGCACGCCGGACAAGTCCCGGCTGGGGGCGAACGCCATCCTGGGCGTGTCGCTGGCGGTGGCGAAGGCGGCGGCGGAGTCCAGCGGGCTGGAGCTGTTCCGCTACCTGGGCGGGCCCAACGCGCACGTGCTGCCGGTGCCGATGCTGAACATCCTCAACGGCGGCGCGCACGCCGACACCGAGGTCGACATCCAGGAGTTCATGATCGCGCCGATCGGCGCGGAGAGCTTCCGGGAGGCGCTGCGCTGGGGCGCGGAGGTCTACCACGCGCTCAAGTCGGTGCTCAAGTCCAAGGGCC
This sequence comes from Actinokineospora sp. PR83, assembly GCF_021056305.1. Taxonomy (NCBI): domain Bacteria; kingdom Bacillati; phylum Actinomycetota; class Actinomycetes; order Pseudonocardiales; family Pseudonocardiaceae; genus Actinokineospora; species Actinokineospora sp. PR83. Next base: position 21,583 of record NZ_JAJCXD010000127.1, on the reverse strand, counting down.
TGGCCACCGGCCTGGGCGACGAGGGCGGCTTCGCGCCGAGCCTGTCGAACAACCGCGAGGCGCTGGACCTGATCGTCGAGGCCATCGGCAAGGCCGGGTACGTCGCGGGCCGCGACATCGCGCTGGCCCTCGACGTCGCCGCCACCGAGTTCTACTCCGACGGCGCCTACACCTTCGAGGGGTCGAAGAAGAGCGCCGAGCAGTTGACGGCGTACTACACCGAACTCCTCGACGCGTACCCGATGGTCTCCATCGAGGACCCGCTGGCCGAGGACGACTGGGACGGCTGGGTGCGGCTGACCGCCGAGGTGGGCGAGCGCGTCCAGCTCGTCGGCGACGACCTGTTCGTCACCAACCCCGACCGGCTGGAGGAGGGCATCGCCCGGCGCGCGGGCAACGCGCTGCTGGTGAAGGTCAACCAGATCGGCACGCTGTCGGAGACCCTGGACGCGGTCACCCTGGCCACCTCCTACGGCTACCGCAGCATGATGAGCCACCGCTCCGGCGAGACCGAGGACACCACCATCGCCGACCTGGCCGTCGCCACCGGCGTGGGCCAGATCAAGGCCGGTGCCCCCGCCCGCAGCGACCGCGTGGCCAAGTACAACCAACTGCTGCGCATCGAGGAGACCCTCGGCGACGCGGCCCGGTACGCGGGCGACCTGGCGTTCCCCCGCTTCACCCCGGAGGCCTGACCGGTGGCCGGGCGCGGGGGCGAACGCGGTCGGGGCCACAGCGCCCCGGCCAAGCGGCCGACCCGCGTCCGGCGCACCCGGCCCGCGGTCTCGGTCCCGGACCCGGTGCCGGTCTCGGCCCCGGCGAAGAACAAGGCGGCCAAGGACAACGCCAAGCGCGCCATCCTCGGTCTGTCCACCACCCGCCGGGCGGCGGTCTTCGCCACGGTGGTCTGCGCCCTGGCCCTGAGCGTCGCCGTCCCGCTGCGCACCTACCTGTCGCAGCGCTCGGACGTGCAGGCCCAGGAGCAGCGGCAGGCGGAGCTGCGCACCCAGGTCGACGAGCTGGAGCGGCGCAAGGCCCAGCTGGCGGACCCGGCGCAGACGCAGATCGAGGCGCGTAAGAGACTGCGCTACGTGATGCCAGGAGAGACGCCGTACATGGTGGAGCTGCCCGACCAGGCCGTGAACCCCGGTCAGGGCGAACCCGCCACCGCCCCCGCCCGCCCCGGCTCGTGGTACGAGGACCTGTGGGGCTCGGTGAACGGCCGGTGATCGCCCAGCAGGACTTCGACACCGTCGCCGACCAGCTCGGCCGCACCCCGCGCGCCATCCGCGAGGTCGCCCACCGCTGCCCCAGCGGGCACCCGGCGGTGATCCAGACCAGCCCGCGGCTGGAGGACGGGACACCGTTCCCGACGCTGTACTACTCGACGTGCCCCCGGCTCAACTCGGCCATCTCGACGCTGGAGACCAGTGGCGTGATGAAGGAGATGACGGATCGGCTGGGGACCGACCCGGAGTTGGCCGCGGCTTACCTGCGGGCGCACGAGGCGTACCTGGCTGAGCGGGACGCCATCGAGTCGTTGGGGACGCAGGTGACCGCTGGGGGGATGCCTGGGCGGGTCAAGTGCCTGCACGTGCACGTCGCGCACGCGTTGGCCAAGGGGCCTGGGGTGAATCCGTTCGGGGATGAGGCGTTGGAGATGTTGGCGGGGCAGTGGCCTACTGGGCCTTGTGCTGGGGCTGCTGAGCGGTCTGTTTGATGCGGCTGGCGCTTTAGCCTGGGGGTTTGGGGCCCGGGTGGGCTGATCTGCTTGGCCGTGCCGTGGTTTTAAGGGCCGGGATTTTCGTTCGCGTGCCCGGGTGGGTGGATCTGCTTGGGCGGGGCCCCTACGCCGATCATGTGCCCGGTGTGACCGAGTGGGGCGAAAAGAGTGCCCCACTGCCCAGGCAGGCTTGCACATGATCGGCTCCCCCACACAAGCAAATCCACCCACCCGGGCATTTCCGTAGCCGGGCCGCCGGTTTTCGGGGTGGTCGGCGGCTGCGCGCGGTGGGGTTCGGGGTGGCTGGTTGGTGGGCTGGCGGTTGGTGGGGTGGCTGGTGGGGGTCGGGCGGCTGGCCGCCAGGTCTGCGCTTGGTGGGGTGGTCGGCGGCTGCGTCCGGCGGGATTCGGCGTGCCTGGCCGTCCGGCCGCCGGTTGGTGGGGTGGTTGGCTGCGCGCCGATGGGGTTCAGGTGGCTGGGCTGGTGATGGGCCTGTGGCGTGTGGGGTGGCTGTGGTGGTGGGCGGTTGTGGTCGCCGGACTGGCGGTTCTCGGGGGCCCGCTTCGTCCGCTTTCTGGCTGGACATGCGCAGAGGCCGCCACCCCGGTTCGGGGTGGCGGCCTCTGCGCGTGCGGTTGTTACGGGGTGGGGGTCAGGCTCGACCCGGCGGCGCTGCCCGACGTGGTCGGGGCGGGGGAGCCTGCCGGGGTGGTCGTGGCCGGGGCGCACGGGGCCGTGGTGGGCGCGGCCGAGGTGGTCGGCGGGGCGCTCGGGGACGTGGTGGGGCACCCGGGGGTGCTCGTCGTCGGCGGGGCCGTGGTGGGGGGCGTGGTCGTGACCGGGGGGACCGTGGTGGACGGGGGCGGGGTGGTCGGGGGGACCGTGGTGACCGGCGGGGGCGGGGTGGTGACCGGCGGCGGGACCGGGGTGCCCGCGGGGGGTGCGGGGACCGGGGCGGGCGGGTGCACGACCGTGCCGGGGGCCGACGGGAGCGCCAGGTCGACCGCGGTGACCGGGGTGGTGGCGACCGGGGTGACGCCCTTGGCGTAGGCGTCCGCCCAGACCAGCACCGTGCGGACGTAGGTGTCCGAGTGGTTGTAGCGGAACACCGCCGTCGCGCGCTGCTGGGGGTTGGCGACGTTCATCCCGCCCGAGCACAGGTACTTGGCCGACCCGAGGGCGGCGTCGTAGACGTTGTTGGGGTCGCTCTGGCCGTCGCCGTTGCCGTCGGAGGCGTAGCCGCGCCAGGTGGAGGGGATGAACTGCATGGGGCCGACCGCGCGGTCCCAGCGGGCGTCGCCGTCCCACCTGCCGCCGTCGCTGTCGGCGATGGCCGCGAAGCCGCCGCCGTTGAGGACCGGGCCCAGGATGGGGGTGGCGGTCTTGCCCGCCGCGTCGGTGCGGCCGCCGCGGGCGTGATTGGACTCGATGCGGCCGATGGAGGCCAGCAGCGGCCAGTCCATGTTGCAGGCGGCGGGCATGGCGGCCGCGGCCTGCTGGTAGGCCTTGAGCATGTTGCCGGGGATGCCGAGCGCCCCGGTGGGGGTGGCGATCTCCGGGCCCGCGCCGTACGCGAGCAGGTCGGGGTTGCCCGCCAGCGCGAGGACCTGAGCGTCGAGCGCGCTGTCCTCCGCCGGGGAGCCGTCCGCGGCACCGGAACCGGCGCTCAGGCCGATGAGCCCACCACCGGTGGCCATGGCCGCCGGGATGATGTCCTCGGGGTGGTCGCTCCAGTTCACCGGCTCGCCCGCGGCGGCCACGGGCACCAGCAGCAGCGCACCCGCCGCAGCCATCACCCCGCGCCCCCTGGGCCGCTTGTGCCTGTGCTTCCCGACCCGCGACTTGCCCGACTTCACAGCGTGACCCCGTCCCTCGTTCTTTCTCGAAGAAACCGGGTTCGCACCCGGTTCGGCTGACCTGACCGGCCACCCACACTGCCTCATCCATCGCACCGAGTCACGGTGTTGAAACACAATCACCGCGAAAAAGTCCGGAACTCATCACCGGCCTGCCCCATCGGGGCCGGACTATTGACGCACGCGGACAACTTTTGCGGCACCCCTGTTCTACGCCCCGCTGCGTTACCTCCGGGTAATGGCGCCCGCCGCGCACCGCGCCGTGGGCGCCGGGGGCAGGCGCGCACCCGGCTCCTCTGGACCCCGGGCTGCCCCGGGGAGGGCGCGCACGTGACCGGGGCGCCGCCGCGCGGGATCGCCACCCGGTCGCCGGGGCGGCCGTCACTCCCCGGATCTGACAAACCCGCCGGTGCGGTTTGCCCCCCGGATGCGTGTTCGCGCAATCGTCCGAGGGGTGTCCCGTGCTCGGTGACGGATTCGGCTGGCTGTTTTCACTTGCGTGCGACCAAGACGGGTATCAGATCGTACCTGGATGTCAATACTCCTTCTGAGCTGCGGGTTCTCGTCGGTGGACAATTTCGAACGGGGTGTTCATGGTCGGCTGACAAATTGCCCTGCGCGCTTGTGTGCGCTTCTGCGGCGGCTCTACTCTGGCCGGTGCGCGGCGGTCCGGGAAAGAAAATTCCCTTTCGGCCTCCCGCATTCCAAAAGCCACCCTCGCGCGCATTCGGTCTCGTGTCAGTCGTCGATACCGAGGAAGGAAGACCGTGAGTCCTCGCAAGGTTTCCCGGAAGCTGGTGGCCGCCCTCGCGGCCACCACCACGTCCGGACTGGTCGCGGCCGGACTGGTGCTCGGCACCGGCAGCAGCGGTGCGGTACCGGTCTCGCTGACC
>NZ_JAJCXD010000127.1:0-17101 GCF_021056305.1 Actinokineospora sp. PR83 | reverse complement strand
CACCGTGGGCATCGGTGAGCCGACCGGCGAGATCAAGATCAACGCCGTCACCACCGTCCCGGAGACCGCCACCCAGGGCCTGACCCTGGTCGGCGCGACCACCGTCGAGGGCTCGGCGCTGGCCGCCTCGACCGTCGCGGCGCCCGGCATCACCCTGCCGGTGAACGTGCCGATCACGGTGCCGAAGACGAACGTCCCCGCTTCGGGTGCGTTCGAGGTGCCCGCTTCGGGTTCGGCTCCGTCGCTGTCGTTCACGCAGGCGGGCGAGGCCAAGATCACCGTCGGTGACCTGAAGCTGACCCTGACCCCGAAGAAGGCCGACGGCACCGAGACCGGTCTGGGCACCTTCGACTCGGCCTGCACCCAGGTGCCGGGCCAGAACAACCTGCTGCACACCTTCACCATCGGCGGCACCACCCCGCCGACGACCACCGGCGGCGGCACCACCCCGCCCCCGGTCACCACCACCCCGCCCCCGGTCACCACGACGCCGACCACCAGCCCGTCGACGCCGCCCACCCTGCCGCCCGGTGAGGGGGTCGACATCGACTACGGCCTCACCGGCTCGTCCACCCTGCCCCGCCTCGGCGGCACGGTGCCGCTCAGCGGCTCCGTGGACGCGAAGGCCAACCTGGGCCAGGGCACGTTCACCGCCGCGCTGGCGCTGAACAAGACCAAGGGCGACTTCAAGATCGTGGGCGTGCTGCCCGCCACCGCCGAGATCGACTTCGAGACGGTCGGGCAGGGCAGCGGCACCATGTCCGCCGGTGCGGCGACCTTCCAGCAGCAGTTGTTCGTGAAGCTGACCAGCGTCAGCGTCTTCGGCCTGCCTATCTACATGGGCGACACCTGCAAGACGCAGAAGCCCGCCGACATCAGGCTGACCTCCGCGGGCGCCTTCGACCCGCTCGCAGGCGGCAAGCTCAAGGGCACCTACAGCCTGACCCGCGCCGACGGCTGCGGCCCGCTGAACGACTACATCGGTCCGTTCGTGTTCAGCCAGAACAACACCATCGACGTGACCCTCGCGGCCAAGTAGCCGCACCGCACCACCCCGCACCGGTGGCGGCGGCCTAAGCTCAGCGCCATGAGCAGGGTCGCCGCCATCGACTGCGGAACGAACTCCATCCGCCTCCTCGTGGCCGAGGTCCAGGACGGCCGGATCACCCGCGACCTGCACCGCGAGATGCGGGTGGTGCGCCTCGGCGAGGGTGTCGACGCCACCGGCCGGATCAGCGCGGCGGCCCTGGAGCGCACCCGCGCGGCCCTGGTCGACTACGTCGCGGTGCTGCGCCGCAAGGGCGTGGAGCGGGCGCGGATGGTGGCCACCTCCGCCACCCGCGACGCGGTGAACAAAGACGAGTTCTTCGCCATGACCGAGCAGGTCCTCGGGTTCCCGGCCGAGGTCATCACCGGGGACGAGGAGGCCGAGCTGTCCTTCGTGGGCGCGGTCGGCGAACTCGACCCCGACGACGGCCCGTTCCTCGTCGCCGACGTCGGCGGGGGCTCCACCGAGCTGGTCCTGGGCACCTGGGACGGCACCCGGGCCAGGGTGACCGCCGCGAAGTCGACCGACATCGGCTGCGTCCGGCTGACCGAGCGCGCCCTGCCCCACGACCCGCCCACCCCCGAGGACGTGGCCGCGGCCCGCGCGATCGCCCGCGACGCGCTCGCCGACGCCTTCGCCGCGGTCCCGGTGGCCGAGGCCCGCACGTGGGTGGGGGTGGCGGGCACGGTCACGACCATCGCGGGCACCGCCCGGCGGCTGCCCGCCTACGACCCCGACGCCATCCACCTCGCCGAGCTGACGCCCGCGGAGCTGGCCGAGACCACCGCGTTCCTGATCGGCGCCGACCGCGACACCCGGGCTGCCGTCGGGGTGATGCACCCGGGCCGGGTCGACGTCATCGGCGGCGGCTCCATCGTGGTCGACGCGCTGGCCGAGCGGATCTTCGGCGGGTCGGCGGTGACGCGGCTGGTCGTCAGCGAGCACGACATCCTCGACGGAATCGCGTTGTCGATCACCGCGCAATAGCGACGCGGAGTGACCGCGATCGGCTCCATATCCGTGGGATTATGGGCCGTATAACGTCACTGCGATGGTGGCGTCGGCGTAGGCGAATTTCCTCCGAATGGCTCAGTAACACGTGATTGTGACTCGTTCGTGACGTCCATTGTGTTCGCCCGATTCGCACCAGCGGTTAACTTCCACTCACTTTGGGAGCGGGCGGACGCCCGTTCCCGTCCGGTCCGGGGAGGAGACCCATGCGCAGACCACGCTGGATCGCGGCATCGACGATGTCGCTGGCAGTCGCGCTCACGATCGCGGGCTGCGGTGGCGGCGGCGAGGACGGCGCGGACGACAGCGGCGCGGGCAACGCCGACGGTGCGCTCTCGGCGTTCACCACCGAACCGGAGAACCCGCTGGTTCCCGGCAACACCACCGAAAGCGGTGGCAGCAAGGCGATCCGCGCCCTGTTCACCGGCCTCACCAGCTACGACCCGGTGACCGGCGAGTCGAAGAACGCGGTGGCCGAGGACATCGCCACCACCGACTCCAAGGTCTTCACCATCAAGATCAAGCCGGGGTGGACCTTCCACGACGGCACCCCGGTCAAGGCCAAGAACTTCGTCGACGCCTGGAACTACACCGCCTACAGCCCCAACGGCTTCCAGGGCGCCAGCTTCTTCGAGCAGGTCGCGGGCTACTCCGACGTGCACACCAGCGACCCGGACGGTGCCACCGGCCCGCAGCAGGCGCCGGAGCCGACCGCCAAGGAGATGTCCGGCCTCAAGGTCATCGACGACAGCACCTTCGAGGTCACGCTGTCCGCCCCGTTCTCGGTGTTCCCGCTGAAGTTCGGCTACAACCCGTTCTACCCGCTGCCGGACTCGTTCTTCGCCGACCCCAAGGCGTTCGAGGCCAAGCCGATCGGCAACGGCCCGTTCAAGTTCGTCTCCCGCCAGGCGAACGCGAACATCGTGATGACCAGGTTCGACGAGTACAAGGGCGACGACAAGCCCAAGTTCAAGGACCTCACCTGGAAGATCTACGAGACCAACGAGGCCGCCTACGCCGCCGTGGTCTCCGGTGACCTGGACTTCCTCGACACCATCCCGCCCACGGGCATCGTCGGCGGCAAGTACAAGCAGGACCTGGAGGGCCGCAACGGCTCGGTCCCCTACATGGGCAACCAGACCCTGGCGTTCCCGTTCTACGACCCGATCTACCAGAACGCCGACCTGCGCAAGGCCATCTCGATGGCGATCAACCGCCAGGAGATCGTAGACAAGATCTTCGACGGCACCCGCATCCCGGCCGACGGCTGGGTCAACCCGGCGGTGCCCGGCTACGCCAAGGACCAGTGCGGCGAGCTGTGCACGTTCAACCCGACCAAGGCCAAGGAGTACCTGGCCAAGTCCGGCTACACCGGTCCGATCGCGCTGGTCACCAACGCCGACGGCGGCCACAAGGACTGGATGACTGCCACCTGCAACAGCATCAAGAACGCGATCGGCCTCGAGTGCTCCTACGCGCCCATCCCGACCTTCGCCGAGACCCGCCAGGTGATCAACGCCCGGCAGGTCAAGGGCATCTACCGCTCGGGCTGGATCGCCGACTACCCGTCGATCGAGAACTTCATGAACCAGCTCTTCCGCACCAACGCCTCGTCCAACGACGGCGACTACTCCAACCCCGAGCTCGACGAGCTGCTGGCCAAGGCCGACTCCGCGCCGACGGTCGAGGAGGCCAACAAGCTCTACCAGGAGGGTGAGCGGGTCCTCGCCGAGGACATGCCGGTCATCCCGCTGTGGAACCAGACCGCCCAGTACGGCTGGTCCGAACGACTGGGCAACGCCCGGTTGAGCTCGCTGCGCGAGCTGGACCTCTCGACGGTCACGGTCAAGAACTGAGTACCGACCCGGTCGGGGCGCGGTGATCCCGCGCCCCGACCGGGCCCCGGTGGGGAGAGAGCCTGATGGGACGCTACGTCCTGCGCCGCCTGCTGCAACTGGTCCCGGTGTTCGTCGGGACCACCTTCCTGATCTACTGGCTGGTCTGGAGCCTGCCCGGTGACCCGTTCGCCGGGAAGTGCGGCGACCGGCCCTGCCCGGACGCCTACATCGCGGTGATGCGCGAGCGCTTCCACCTCGACGAACCGCTGGTCGTCCAGTACGGGCGCTACCTGTGGAACCTGCTCCAGGGCGACTTCGGCGAGACCTTCCGCGGCCTGCGGGTCGGCGAGCTGATCTCCAACGCCTACCCGAACACCATCCGGCTGGCCGTGGTGGCGCTGCTCATCGAAGCCGTCATCGGACTGGCCGCCGGGGTGCTGACCGGCCTGCGCGGCCGCGGTTTCCTGGACAACCTGACCCTGGTGTCCACCCTCTTCCTCATCTCGCTGCCGGTGTTCGTCACCGGTTTTGTGCTCCAGATCTTCTTCGGCTTCGAACTCGGCTGGATCAAGACGACGGTCGCGAAGTCACCGGCGCCCTGGGAGCAGCTGATCGCCCCCGGGTTCGTCCTGGGCAGCCTGTCCATGGCGTACGTGACCCGGCTGACCCGGACCTCGATCGCGGAGAACAAGCACGCCGACTTCGTGCGCACCGCCGTGGCCAAGGGGCTGCCGCAGCGCCGGGTCGTCGGGGTGCACCTGCTGCGCAACTCGGCCATCCCGGTCGTGACGTTCCTGGGCACCGACCTCGGCGCGCTGATGGGCGGCGCGATCGTCACCGAGGGCATCTTCGACATCAAGGGCATCGGCAACCTCGTCTTCGACGGGATCATCGGCAAGGACGGGCTGATCGTCACCGGCGTGGTCACCCTGCTGGTGCTGGTCTACCTGCTGTCCAACCTGCTGGTGGACCTGCTCTACGCCGTACTCGACCCAAGGATCCGCTATGACTGACCCGAGCACGGCGGCGTCCGCGTCGTCGATCGAGGCGCACGCCCACGTCCTCGCCGACGAGCACGCGGGCACCGAGACCGCGGGCGACCCCGGCAAGCCGGACAAGCCGCGCAGCCTGGCCTCCGACGCCTGGGACGACCTGCGCCGCAGGCCGCTGTTCCTGATCGCCGGGGCGCTGATCGCGCTGGTGCTGCTGATGGCGGCGTTCCCGTTCCTGTTCACCCAGACCGACCCGGGCTTCGCCGACCTGGGCCGCAGCCGCCAGGGCCCGTCCGCGCAGGCCTGGTTCGGCTACGACAACCAGGGCTACGACATCTACGCCCGCACCATCTACGGCGCCCGCGCCTCGATCGTCGTGGGCGTCTGCGCGACCACGCTGACCGTGCTCATCGGCGGCACCCTCGGCCTGCTCGCCGGCTACTACGGCGGCTGGCTCGACGGGTTGATGTCGCGCATCGCCGACGTGTTCTTCGGGCTGCCGTTCGTGCTCGGCGCGATCATCATCCTGTCCAGCTTCGGCAGCACCGGGACCACCAGCGTCGCGCAGATCATGTTCCTGGTGGTCATGTCGATCGCGGTGCTGTCCTGGCCGGTGTGCATGCGGATCATGCGCTCGGCGGCGATCACCGCCAAGCAGCAGGACTACGTCAAGGCGGCCCGCGCGCTGGGGGCCAGCTCCAGCCGGATCATCCTGCGGCACATGCTGCCCAACGCGGTGGCACCGGTGCTGGTCTACGCCACCATCGCGCTCGGGGCGTTCATCGGCGCCGAGGCCACCCTGTCGTTCCTGGGGCTGGGCCTGCGCGCCCCGGTGGTGTCCTGGGGCGTGATGATCGCCGACTCGCGCGACATCATCCGGGTCGCCCCGCACACCCTGCTGTTCCCGGCGGCGTTCCTGACCGCGACCGTGCTCGCCTTCGTGATGCTCGGCGACGCCGTGCGCGAGGCGCTCGACCCGAAGATGAGGTGACCGGTGTCCACAGTGGATGAGACGGGGACCGGGCAGGCCCCCGGCGCCCCGCTGCTGGAGGTCGACGACCTGTTCGTCGAGTTCCACACCCGCGACGGCGTGGCGCGGGTGCTCAACGGCGTCAGCTACCGGGTGGCGGCGGGGGAGACCCTGGCCGTGCTCGGCGAATCCGGCTCGGGCAAGAGCGTCACCGCGCAGACCGTCATGGGCATCCTCGACACGCCACCGGGGGTCATCACCGGCGGCGCGGTCCGCTTCCACGGCGAGGACCTGCTCACCGCCACCGACCGGCGCCGCCGGGCGGTCCGCGGCTCCGGCATCGCGATGATCTTCCAGGACGCGCTGTCCGCGCTGAACCCGGTGTTCACCGTGGGCTTCCAGATCGAGGAGCAGCTACGGGTGCGCCGCGGCATGTCCCGCAAGGACGCCCGCAAGCGCGCGGTCGAGCTGCTGGAACTGGTGAAGATCCCCAACGCCCGCGGCCGGGTGCGCCAGTACCCGCACGAGTTCTCCGGCGGGATGCGCCAGCGCGCCATGATCGCCATGTCGCTGGCGCTGGACCCGGAACTGCTCATCGCCGACGAGCCCACCACCGCCCTCGACGTGACCGTGCAGGCCCAGATCATGGACCTGCTCAAGGAGATCCAGGTCGAGCGGCACATGGGGCTCATCCTCATCACCCACGACCTCGGCGTGGTCGCCGAGGTCGCCGACCGGATCGCGGTGATGTACGCGGGCCGCATCGTCGAGCAGGCCGACGCCCGGTCGGTCTACCGCAGGCCCGCGCACCCGTACACGGCGGCGCTGCTGGACTCGCTGCCGCGGCTGGACCAGAAGGGCACCGAGCTGAACACCATCAAGGGGTTGCCGCCGAGCCTGCTGCGCATCCCCCCGGGCTGCCCGTTCCACCCGCGCTGCACCCGCGCGCAGGACGTCTGCCGCACCGAGGTCCCGCCGCAGCACCGGCCCGTCCCCGGCAGGCTCAGCGCGTGCCACTTCGCCGAGGAGCTGATCGCCGGTGAGTGACGAGAACATTCTCGAAGTCCGCGACCTGGTCAAGCACTTCCCGGTCCGGGTGGGCGTGCTGTTCAAACGGGTCATCGGGCACGTGCGCGCGGTGGACGGGGTGTCCTTCGACCTCAAGCGCGGTGAAACCCTCGGCGTGGTCGGCGAATCCGGCTGCGGCAAGTCGACGCTGGCGCAGGTGCTGATGCGGCTGGAGCCGCCGACGTCCGGCTCGGCCACCTTCGAGGGCCGCGACATGTTCGCCATGAAGGGCGCCGAGCTGCGCAAGCTGCGCCGCGACATCCAGATCGTGCTCCAGGACCCGTACACCTCGCTCAACCCGCGGATGACCGTCGGCGACATCGTCGGCGAACCGTTCGAGATCCACCCCGAGGTGGCGCCCAAGGGGTCGCGGGCGGCGAAGGTGCGCGACCTGCTCGACGTGGTCGGCCTCAACCCCGAGCACCTCAACCGCTACCCGCACCAGTTCTCCGGCGGGCAGCGCCAGCGCATCGGCATCGCCAGGGCGCTCGCGCTGCGGCCCAAGGTGATCGTCTGCGACGAACCGGTGTCCGCGCTGGACGTGTCGATCCAGGCGCAGGTGATGAACCTGCTCGGCGACCTGCAGTCGGAGTTCGGGCTGTCGTACGTGTTCATCGCCCACGACCTGTCCGTGGTCCGCCACCTGTCCGACCGGGTCGCGGTGATGTACCTGGGCAAGGTCGTCGAGATCGGCACCGAGGAAGAGATCTACGAGCGGCCCACGCACCCCTACACCCAGGCGCTGCTGTCCGCCGTCCCGGTGCCCGACCCCGAACTGCGGGGCAGGCGCCAGGTCATCCGGCTGGAGGGCGACGTCCCCAGCCCGGTCGACCCCCCGTCCGGGTGCCGGTTCCGCACCCGCTGCTGGAAAGCGCAGGACGTGTGCGCCGAGGAGGAACCCGCGCTCGAGATCCGGGCAGCGGGCCACCCGAGCGCCTGCCACTTCGCCGAACAGCGGTCCATCGTCCCCTGAACCAGGGGTTTGCAGGCAACGAGGAGGATTCGCGTGAAGCGAGGCAGATTAATGGCGGCGGTGCTCGCCGCACCGCTGCTGGCGACCATGGCGGCGGTCGCGGCACCGGTGGCGGCCACCGCCGCACCGGAACTGTCCGGAAAGGTGGTCGAGTTCAACGTGCTCGCCGCCGACGGCGCGTCCACCGCGTCGGTGGAAGCGGCGGTCCGCGCGGCGGGCGGCACGGTTGTCACCAGCAACGCGGCGGCCGGTCTGCTGACGGTCAGCGCGCCGGAGAACGGCTTCACCGCCCGGCTCAAGGGCAACAAGGCCGTCGAGGGCACCGCCCGGATCCGCTCGATCGGGCAGGCCCCCAGGTCGGAGAAGTCGGCCAAGGCCAAGGCCGAGGCCGTCGAGAAGGACAACCGCAACGGCGCCAAGAAGGGCCAGGCCGACGCCGCCACCGCGGGCATGGACCCCCTGGACGGGCAGCTGTGGGGCCTGACGGCGGTCCGCTCCGACCTGGCGCGCACCAAGCAGGCCGGTGACAAGCGGGTCAAGGTCGGCGTCCTCGACACCGGTGTGGACGGTTCGCACCCGGACATCGCCCCCAACTTCGACCGGGCCCTGTCGCGCAACTTCACCCGCGACATCCCGTTCGACGAGAACGGCGCCGCCGTCGACGGCCCGTGCGAGTACCGCGGCTGCGTCGACCCGGCCGACGTCGACAACGGCGGCCACGGCACCCACGTGGCGGGCACCATCGCCGCCGCGGCCGACGGCTTCGGCATCTCCGGCGTCGCCCCGAACGTCTCCATCGTCAACATCCGCGGCGGCCAGGACTCCGGCTACTTCTTCCTCCAGCCGGTCGTCGACGCCATGACCTACTCGGGCGACGCGGGCCTGGACGTGGTCAACATGTCCTTCTACGTCGACCCGTGGCTGTTCAACTGCGCCGCCAACCCGGCGGACACCCCCGAGCAGCAGGCCGAGCAGCGGTTGATCGTCAAGTCGATCAACCGCGCCATGGAGTACGCGCACCGCAAGGGCGTCTCCCAGGTCGTCTCGCTGGGCAACGGCCACATGGACCTGGGCAACCCCCTCCCGGACGCCTCCAGCCCCGACTACCCGGCCGGCGCCGCCCACCCCCGCACCATCGACAACGCCACCTGCTTCTCCCTCCCCATCGAGGGCCCGCACGCCATCGGCGTCGGCGCCTACGGCCCCTCGCAGGCCAAGGCCGACTTCTCCAACTACGGCGAGCACATCTCGGTCGCGGCCCCCGGCGGCTACTTCCGCGACGGCTTCGGCACCGACTGGTACCGCACCAACGAGAACCTCATCCTCTCCTCGTACCCCCGCAACGTCGCCCTCACCGAGGGCGCCATCGACGAGGCGGGCAACGTCACCCCCGACGGCGCCGCCCTCGGCGTCCAGAAGGCATGCAAGGCCGACGGCACCTGCGGCTACTACCAGTTCCTGCAGGGCACCTCGATGGCCGCCCCGCACGCCTCCGGCGTGGCGGCGCTGATCGTCGCCCAGTACGGCAACTACAGCGCCAAGGGCGTCACCCTGTCCCCGGACAAGGTCCGCAAGGTCCTCGAGGGCACGGCCGCCCCCATCGCCTGCCCCACCCCCCGCACCGTCACCTACACGAACGAAGGCCGCCCGGCCGAGTTCACCGCCACCTGCGTCGGCGGCCTGGAGTACAACGGCTTCTACGGCAACGGTTCCGTGGACGCCTGGGCCGCCGTGACCAACGGCAAGAAGTTCCTCAAGTAAGCGCGTGAACGCCCGATGGCCCCTCCCCGGTACCGCCGGGGAGGGGCCATCGTCGTGCTTGCCCTGTCTCGCAGGGGAAGGGCGTGCCGGGTCTCAGCGGTTCGAGGCCGACTGCACGAACGCCGCCAGGTCCTTGCACTGCTGCGCCCGGGACTCGTCGTGCACGTACATCATGTGGCCCGCCTCGTAGTAGCGGACCTCGATGTTGTCCCGCAGTTCGTCCGGGATGGACAGTGCGGCGAGGGTGTGCTCGGTGGCGTAGTACGGGGTCGCGCCGTCGTGGTAGCCGGAGGCGACGTGGACCTTGAGGGAGGGGTTGGCGCGCATGGCCGCCGCGAGTTTGCCTGCGACGGTGACGTGGGCGTTCTCGAACTCCTTGTACGACCACTGGCGGAAGACCTCGCTGCTGAGGACCTCGTACGGCAGGTCGTTCGGGTAGCCGAGCTCGACCTGCAGGTAGTGGTTGATCCCGGCCGTGTAGGCGCCCTGGATGGCGGCGTGGGCGGGGTCGCCGCCCATGTGCTCGCGGCCGTAGTCGGCTTCCCAGCCGGTGAAGCGGCCGTCGAGGCGGCCGACGGTGAGCTTGCGGTGGCGGAGGAGTTCGGTGAAGAAGCGGATGTGTTCCACGCGGAGGTCGACCCGGTCGACGTAGTCTTCGGACAGGCCGGTCAGCCGGGCCAGGCGGGTCACCGCCTCGGCCCGCTCCTCGGCGGTGAGGCGGGCGCCGCGGGCGAGGGCCCACGGGTAGTCCTTCGAGGCGAAGTCCTCGGCCTCGGCGAGCACCTCGCTCAGCTCCCGATCGCCGTGCAGGCCGTGGTAGTGGGCGATCGCGGCGTACGAGGGCAGGTAGAGCGGGTACGCCAGGTCGTTGCCCTCGGTGAACAGCAGGGTGCCGAAGTCGAGCACCGCGGAGATCAGGATGAGGCCGTTGAGGTACATGCCGTGTCGGTTCTGCAGGTGCTCGGCGAGCCCGGCCGCGCGGGTGGTGCCGTAGGACTCGCCCGCGAGGAACTTCGGCGACAGCCAGCGGCCGTTGCGGGTCGTCCACAGCCGGATGACCTCGGCGACGGACTCCACGTCGGGCTTGAAGCCGTGGAAGTCGGCGGACTTCTCGCCCTTGGCCGCGCGCGACAGGCCCGTGCCGACCGGGTCGATGAACACCAGGTCGCTGTGCGCGAGCAGGGTTTCGGGGTTGTCGACCAGGTTGTACGGCGGGCCGACGGGGGCGCCCGCGTCGCCGGAGACGACCCGGCGGGGGCCCAGGACGCCCAGGTGCAGCCAGACGCTGGCGGAGCCGGGGCCGCCGTTGAAGGCGAAGGTCACCGGGCGCTGGGCCGGGTCGGCGCCGTCGAGGGTGTAGGCGGTGAGGAACACCTCGGCCTTGGGCAGGTGCCCGTCGACCTTGCCGTCGGTGACCACCTCGCGGCGCAGCACGACCCGCCCGGTGGTGGCGGTGTAGTTGAGCTTGCGCCTGCGGACGGTCAGCGAGTGGCTGGTGGTGACCAGGTCGTCCGCCGGTTCCGGGGTGCTGTGGGTGGCGTCGTCGCCGGTGTCCTGTGATCCCATGGCGGTGACCCTACGGGCCCCCCGCGGGCGGGCGGCGCCCGTCCGCGCACCGCGAACACCGCCGGGCTGTGGTGGGATCGACCCGTGTCCGACCTGCCCGACCTGCCCGACCTCGACCGCCGCGTGACGACCTGCCGCCGCTGCCCCCGGCTGGTGGCCTGGCGCGAGGAGGTGGCCGTGGTCAAGCGCGCCGCCTTCCGCGACCAGGAGTACTGGGGCCGCCCGGTCCCCGGCTTCGGCCCGGCCGACGCCCGCATCGCCGTCGTCGGCCTCGCCCCCGCCGCCCACGGCGCCAACCGCACCGGCCGCATGTTCACCGGCGACCGCTCCGGCGACGTCCTCTACGCCGCCCTGCACGCCGTGGGCCTCGCCACCCAGCCCACCGCCACCCACATCGGCGACGGCCTGGAGCTGCTCGGTGTCCGCATCACCTCCCCGGTGAAGTGCGCGCCGCCCGCGAACAAGCCCACCCCGGGGGAACGGGACAACTGCCGCCCGTGGCTGGTCGAGGAACTGGCCTTGCTGCGGCCGACGTTGCGGGCGGTGGTCGTGCTGGGCGCGTTCGGCTGGCAGGCGCTGCTGCCGGTCCTGAGCGCCTTCTGGACCGTGCCGACGCCGCGGCCGAGGTTCGGGCACGCCGCGCACGTGGTCCTGGAGCCGCACAACACCGAGGCGCCGCTGCACCTGTTCGGCTGCTACCACGTGAGCCAGCAGAACACCTTCACCGGCAGGCTCACGCCGAAGATGGTGGAGGACGTGTTCACCTCGGCCAAACAGGTCGCGGGCCTGTCTTCCGCGCCCGATCACGGATAAGCTCGGGGGCAAGCGTCACCGCCACGCCCGGGGAGGGTTCGTGTTCCAGGCGGTGTGAGGGAAATCCGTGTTGGCTGTCGTCGCGCTGGTCGGTGTTGTCGGGGGGTTGGGGTTCCTCTTCCTGTTGCTGCGCTTGGTGGCGGTCGGGAAGGTCTCCGAGGTCAGGGTGTCCGTGCAGGCGTTGACCGCGTTCTCGGTCGACTTCCGCGTGCGCGCGGTGCCGGGAGCGGTTGTGGGGGTGGCAACCGTTCCACGTTTCGTGTCGCTTTGTGTAGAAACGTGATAATTTGGTCAGGTGAAGTTGACCCAGTGGGCGCGGGAACAGGGCGTGTCGTACCGGACCGCCTTGAACTGGTTCCACTCGGGTTCCTTGCCCGTTCCCGCTCGACAGCTTCCGACGGGCACGATCCTGGTCGACCCTCCGGCTCTGGCCGCCGGTACGGCGGTGGCGTACTGCCGGGTGTCCTCCGCTGATCAGCGCGCCGACCTGGAACGCCAGGCCGGAAGGGTCGCCGAGGAATGCGGCCTGCGTGGCATCACCCTCGCCGCGACGGTCGCGGAAATCGGGTCCGGGTTGAACGGTAAGCGCGTCAAGCTGCGGAAATTGCTTGCCGACCCCGCCGTGGCCACCATCGTGGTCGAGCACCGTGACCGGCTGTCCCGCTTCGGTGTCGATCACTTGGAGGCCGCTCTGTCGGCGACCGGCCGTCGAGTGGTGGTGCTGCACCCCGAGGAGGTGAACGACGACCTGGTGCGGGACATGGTCGAGGTGCTGACCTCGATGTGCGCCCGCCTCTACGGCCGCCGGTCGGCCGCCCGCCGGGCCGAGGCCGCTCTGCACGCGGCGGAGACGACGGCGTGAGCACTGTGATCCAGGCGTTCCGCTTTGCGCTGGACCCGACCCCGGGCCAGGAGTCGGACTTGCGGTCGCATTGCGGTGGCCAGCGGTTCGCGTTCAACTGGGGCTTGGCGCTGGTGAAGGCCAACCTGGACCAGCGTGCCGCTGAGAAGACCTATGGCATCTCCGACGAGCAGTCGACCCCGAAGGTGTCGTGGTCGGCGTACAGCCTGCGCAAGGACTGGAACGACGCCAAAGGCGAGGCCGCGCCGTGGTGGGAGGAGAACTCGAAGGAGGCGTACGCCTCCGGAGTGGCCAACCTCGCCACCGCGTTGAAGAACTGGAACGACTCGCGCACCGGCAAGCGACGCGGCCCGAAGATCCGGTTCCCCCGGTTCAAAGGCCGCCGCGCGGGTCTGTCGTGCCGGTTCACGACCGGCGCGTTCGGCCTCACCGCCGACCGCCGCCACGTGCGCCTGCCGCGCATCGGTGAGGTGCGCACCCACGAGTCCACCCGCAAGCTCGCCCGGCACCTCGAACGCGGTACCGCCCGCATCCGCTCGGCCACCCTGACCCACCACCGGCAGGGCCGCTGGTTGTGCTCGTTCTCCGTCGAGATCACCCGCGCCGACCCGCCACCCACCCGACCCGACTCGGCGGTGGGCGTCGACCTCGGCATCAAGTCGCTGGCGGTGCTGTCCACCGGCGAGGTGATCCCCAACCCCCGACACCTCGACGTGGCCCTGCGGGAACTGCGCCGCCTGCAACGGCAGGCCGCCCGCCGCACCGGCCCCGACCGCCGCACACGCCGCACGCCGTCGAACCGGTGGCGCAGGACCCGGGCCCGCATCGCCCGGCTGTACGCCGCCGTGGCCGCCGCCCGCCGCGACGGGCTGCACAAGCTGTCCACCCGCCTGGTCCGCACCCACGGCGCGATCGTGGTCGAAGACCTCAACGTCGCAGGCATGACCCGCAACCGACGCCTGGCCCGCCACATCGCCGGGGTCGGCATGGGCGAACTCCGACGCCAGATCACCTACAAGGCCGCCTGGGCCGGTGGGCGAGCGCACGTCGCCGACCGCTGGTATCCCTCCTCTAAGATCTGTTCGGACTGCGGCGCGGTGAAAGCCAAACTGCGCCTGTCCGAACGGGTGTTCACCTGCGAATCCTGCGGATTCACACTCGACCGCGATCTCAACGCCGCACGCAACCTCGCGGCCCTGATCACGCGCGAAACGTCCTCCCCGAGTTGCGGGGCGACGGTAAACGAGCCCGATGGAAACCCACCTCAGACCCACACCATGTGGGCAGCGGGTACCGCCACGGGAAGACCCGCCCGGACACCGGGCAGGTCAACGCCGCGCCGCAAGGCGACGGCTCAGAACACGTTTCGACACGTTTTCTGAACGGATGCTGCCTGTCATGAGGTCACGTCCGGCGGTGCTGGTGGCGGTGGGGGCGCTGCTGGTGGTCGCGGTCGTGGCGGCGCGGGGTGAGTCGCCGATCCCGGCCGGGCCCGGGGTGGTGTACCGGCCGGACGAGGCCGTGGAGAGCGCGCCGCCGCCGGGGGAGTTCCAGCTGGAGCTGAATTCGTTCCTCAGCCTGGTGAGCGGGATCAGCACCGGGGTGCTGCTCCTGCTGGTCTTGGCCGTGCTGCTGATCGGCACCGCGGGGCTGTTGGCGATGCTCGCGGGGGTTCGGCGGCGCAGGGGGCGGGCGGTGCGGCCCGAGTTCGCGGCGGCCGACCCCGAGGACTCCACCGGGTACCCGGCCGCCGCCGCGCTCGCGGCGCGGGTGCGCCGGGCGCGGGTGGAGCTGAGCAGGCGGGCCCCGGACCGGGAACCCGGTGACGCCGTGATCGCCGCGTGGGTGGCGTTGGAGGCCGCGGCCGAGGGGGCGGGGACGCCCCGGGCGGCGCACCAGACCCCGACGGAGTTCACCGCCGAGGTGTTGGCCCACCACGACGTCGACACCGCCGCCCTCGCCGACCTGCGCGGGCTCTACCACCGGGCGCGGTTCGCCGCGCACCGGCCGTTGTCGCAGGTGGACGCTGAGGGGGCCGAGCGGGCGCTGGCGCGGATCGAGCACTCGCTGGTCGCCAGGTGAACACCGTCAGGACCGCCGCCGTCGCCGTCGCCGCCGGGGTGGCGGTGGCGGGGTTGGGCGTGTGGCCCGGGGACCTGCCGGTGTTCTGGGCCGTCACCCTCGGGGTGCCCGCCGCCGCGGTGGCGGCGGTGGGGGCGCGGTTCTCCGGGGCGCTGGAGCCGCGGTGGGCGCCCCTGCCGGACCCGGCCGACTCGGCGACCGAGCCGCAGGCGGCGAACCTGGCGACCCGGCTGGCCGAGGCGGCGGACGACCCGGTGCGCTTCCACACCCGGCTCCGGCCCCGGTTGCGCAGGCTGGCCCTGGCCACCCTGCGCGCCGAGCACGGAGTGTCCGATTTGGACGATCCGCGGGCGGTCGACCTGCTGGGCGCGGACCTGCACGCCCTGCTCACCGACCCCGCCGCCGTGCTGCCCGGACCCGAGCGGCTGGAGCGGATGCTCGCCAGACTGGAGGAACTGTGACAGCGCACGAGGTCAAGCGGGTCGCCGACGCCGTGACCGGGGCCGTGGGGGCGGTGGTCGTGGGCCGGGAGCGGGCGGTGCGGCTCGCCCTCGCCGCCGTCCTGGCCGGTGGGCACGTGCTGGTGGAGGACGTGCCGGGGCTGGGCAAGACGCTGCTGGCGCGGGGGCTCGCGCAGGCGCTCGGGCTGGGGTTCGCCCGGTTGCAGTGCACGCCCGACCTGCAACCGGCCGACATCACCGGGTCCTTCGTCTTCGACCCGGTGGAGCGCGGGTTCGACTTCCGGCCCGGCCCCGTCTTCACCGGCCTGCTGCTCGCCGACGAGATCAACCGCACCCCGCCGAAGACGCAGTCCGCGCTGCTGGAAGCCATGCAGGAGCGGCAGGTCACCGTGGAGGGCCGCACTTTTCCGCTGCCGCGCCCCTTCCACGTGCTGGCCACCTCCAACCCGGTCGAGTACGAGGGCACCTACCCGCTGCCCGAGGCGCAGCTCGACCGCTTCCTGCTGCGCCTCGACGTCGGTTACCCGCCCGCCGAGGAGGAGGTGGAGGTGCTCCGCCGCAGGCTGGCCCGCCGCACCGAGGACGCGTCCGTCGAACCCGTGGTCGACGCCGAGCGGCTGGCGCGGGTGCAGGCCGCGGTGGAGACCGTGCCGGTGGACGAGGACGTCCTGCGCTACTGCGTGGACCTGGCTCGGGCGAGCCGGGGTCACCCGGCGGTGGAGGTCGGTGCCTCGCCGCGCGGTTCGCAGGCGCTGCTGCTGGTGGCGCGGGCCCTGGCCCTGCTCGACGGGCGGGACTACGTGCTGCCCGAGGACGTCAAGGAGTGCGCCGTGCCCGCGCTGGCGCACCGGTTGACGCTCAGGGCCGAGACCTGGAGTTCCGGCACCACCGCCACCGAGGTCGTCGCCGAACTGCTGCGCACCGTCCCCGGACCCGCGGGCTCCCGGTGAACCGGGTCCTGGCCTGGGCCACCGCGCGGCGGGCCGCGGGCCGGGCCGGGTGGCGTGGCACCGACGCGCTGTTCCGCGGCGCGGTCGGCGGGCTCGGGCTGGTCGGCGCGGGGGTGGCGCTGCACCGGGTCGACCTGGTGGTGGTCGGGTTGCCGCTGCTGGTCTCCACCGTGCTGGCGCTGTCGGTACCGCCGCGCAAACCGGTGCGGGTCACCGCGCAGCGGCTGCCCCGGTCGGTGGAGGCGGGCGACAGCGCGCGGGTGGCGATCACCGTCGACCACGACGACGGCGTCGAGTTCACCGCCGTCCGGCTGCCGCTGCCCGGCCGCCCCGGCGTCGGGCCGGTGCACCTGCTGCCCGGGGCCGACCGCGAGCTGCGCACCCACCTGCGCTGGAACACCTGGGGGGAGGGGGTGGACCTGCGGCCCGACCACCTCGCCGGGGGCCGCGACGGGCTGCTCATCTCCGGGCCGGTCGTGGGCGTGGAGAGCAGGCGGACCGTGCTGCCGCCCCTCGCCCCGCCGCCCGCCGGGCCGCTGCCCGCCCGGCTGACCGGGGTGGTCGGGGTGCACCGCTCGCCCCGGCCAGGCGACGGCACCGAGCCGCGCGCGGTCCGGCCGTTCCGCCCCGGCGACCGCGTCCGGCGCGTCGACTGGCGGGTGTCGCTGCGCGCGGGCGCGGCGACCGGCGAGGCGCTGGGCAGCCC
>NZ_JAJCXD010000126.1:44374-54236 GCF_021056305.1 Actinokineospora sp. PR83 | reverse complement strand
AGGCCACCCGCGTGCTCGCGGGCGAGCGGGAGGTCCCGGCCCGGCGGGCCGGCCTGTCGGGCCGCGGTCGGCGCAGGCTCGCCGCCGCGGTCGCGGGCGTCGGCGCCATCGCCCTGGTGACCACCGCCGTCCTCACGGCGGGCCCACCGCAGCGCGACGGCGACCTCCCCGGCACGCTGGGCGCGGACCCGGCCGCGGCCGACCCCTGCGCCGCGCTGTCCACCGACGCCCTGGCCGGGTTCGGCGAGGCCTTCATCGACCCGGAACTGGGCAACTTCGGCACCTGCGTCGTCACCACCACCCTGCCGGACGAGGCGGGACAGGTGCAGACCCACCTCGACCTGACCGGCCCGCTCCGGTACCCGCCCCGACCGCCGACACCCGGGCAGGTGGGCGGCATCGAACGCCCGGAGGTCCGCGACGGCGCCTGCACCCGCGCGCTGCCCCTGGCCGACCTCAACCGGGTGGTCATCACGTCGCGGCCACTGGACGACGCGCAGAACACGCCGATGTGCGCGATCTCCGAAACCCTGGTGGGCACGGTGGCGCAGATGCTCGCCAACGGCCCGCTCCCCCACCGCGCCCAGCCGTTCGCCCCCTGGTCACTGGCCCACGCCGACGCCTGCGCCCTGCTGTCGGGATCCGACCTGGCCGCCGCGATCGGATCCACCGAAGCCGGTGACGCGGGCCTCGGCCGCTGGGAGTGCGACTGGGAGCACGACCGCAGGGCGGTGCAGGTCCGCTACAGCCGGGAGTGGCCGATCGAGGACGACCAGGACGTGGTCGGCACACGGGTCCGCGTCGGCGACCGCAACGCGGTCGTCGCGGCGACCGGCACCACGTGCCGGGTGCAGGTCGTGCACAGGCTCTACACCCCGCCGTCGGTGCTGCGCGGCACCGAGGAGGACCGCGAGGAACTCGTGGTCGTCGACTTCAGGGACCCGCACAGCACCGACCAGGCGGCGCTGTGCGACACCGCGCGCACCCTCGCAGCCGCTGTCGTCGCCCGGCTCCCGTGACCGGCGCAGGCGGCCACGGGAGCCGGGCCTGACGGGAGCGCACCAGCAGCCCGGACGCCACTGGCACGGTCCCGGGCACCGGGCGAGGTGATCCGGCCCGGTCTACGCCGATTGGATCTCGTGGGGGGCGGTGCGCAGGCCCTTCCCCGGCCGCTCGTTCGTGCGGGCGGCCATGCTCATCCCCTGCGTGGCACCGGTGGTGGCGGCGGGGCTCGCCGTGCTGCTCGGCGCCTACCTGTGGCTGCTGCGACGGCGGCAGGGGGACCACGCGTGACGGGGCGGGTGCGGCGGTGGACGCGCGACCGGGTGGAGCGGGTCGTGTTCGGCGTGCCGCGGTGGGTGGTGATCGCGTTCTTCCTGGCCGCGACCGCGTTCCCGTTCCACTACATGCTCATGCTGTCGGTCCGACCCATCGAGGACCTGCTGCTGCGGCCGGATTCGCTGCTGCCCGCGCCCGGGGCGGTGGACCTGTCGGCGTACGAGGAGGTGCTGCGCCCGGTCGGCGAGGGCGGGCAGGGTTTCCTGGCGCTGCTGGTCAACAGCGCCGTGGTGGCCACGCTGTCGGTGCTCATCGCGCTGGCGGTCGCCATCCCCGGCGCGTACGCGGTCAGCAGGCTGGACTCCTTCGGCAGGCGGCGGATCAGCTCACTGCTGCTGGTGGTGTACCTGTTCCCGAGCATCGTGGTGGCCATCCCGCTGTTCGTGCTGCTGACCCGGGTACAGCTACGCGGTTCCCTGGTCGGCCTGGTGCTGGTCTACATCGCCCAGACGGTGCCGGTCGTGGTGCTGTTCTTCCTGACCGAGCGACTGCTGTCGCAGGGTCTGACCAGCGGCGCGGAGAAGGGCCAGCCCCCGCTCCGCGGATCAGGTCGTCGGCGTCGTCTGCTGGGCGCTGGTCGAATTCGACACGAGGCCCCGCCGCGGCTGAGCGCACCGCCCGATCGTGTCGTCTTGCCCCGGCGGCAGGTGCTTCCCCGCCCCGGTGGGTACACCGCGACGGGACAGGGGAGGCGGATGTGAGTCGCAGTGGCACCGGGCACCGGGCACCCGGTCCGGCATTGGGCGCGGGAACCCGCCGGGTCCTGCTGGTCGTGCTCGGGGTCGTGGCACTGGGGATCGGCGGGTGGGCCTACCTCACCCCGCAAGCCTGGTACGAGTCCTTCCCCGGCTTCGGGTTGCGGTGGCTGCCGGTGCTCGGCCCCCACAACCAGCACCTGTCCTCCGACATCGGCGCCTTCTACCTGGGTTTCGCCACCCTGACCCTGATCGCGGCCGGCAGGCCCACCGACACCACCCTGGTCCGGGTGACCGGCGCGGCCTGGCTGGTGTTCAACGCCTTCCACACCGCCTACCACCTGCGGCACCTGGACATGTACAGCGCCACCGACAACCTGCTCAACGCCGTGTCCCTGGGCGCGTTCCTCCTCATCAGCGCGGCGCTGCTCCTCCCGCTCCGACGCGGTTCCACGACCACGCGGTGATCCTCACCCCCACAACCGGTCGGCAACACCTCCTCAGCGGCGCAACGTCGTGGAACCGAGGACGCTCTCCACTTGCTCCCACCGCTTGACCAGGTCCGACATCATCAGCACCAAGACCTCCGGGAACGCGTGCAGGAAACTCCGATACCGGTAGTGGTCCAGGTAGAACACCACCACCTCGTCGCTGACCGCGGTGACCGACGTGGTGCGGGCCTCGGCGAACAGGTCGTGGTGGCCGAGCAGGGCACCGCGACCCACGACCGCGCGGTCGTAGACACCACCGAAGTCGACCTCCACCTCACCGCCGGCCACCAAGAGCACCCCGTGCGCGGCGTCGTCCTCCCGGCACAGGGAATCACCCGCGGTGAACGGGATCTCGTCGAACATCGAGGCGAGGGTTTCCAGGTCGGTCTCGGCCAGCGAGGTGAACAACCGAACCCCGTGCGGGTCGGCGCTCTCCCGCAGGCACGCCACCCGTTCGGCCAGCTCCTGCTCACCGACGTGGGCCATCCGCATCCGCGCGAAGCGCAGCACGCGGTCGGTGTTGCGCGCCCGGCGGCGGGAGGTGCCCGCGTTCGGCGGGGTGTGGGTGGTGGGATTCCCGCTGATCCGCGCGGCCTCGCGCAGGCCGGACTCGTAGGCGCTGTGCACACAACCCCAGTGGTGGGGGTTGGTGCCCTCACCGGCGAAGAACAGCCGATCACCCACCGGTTCGGCCAACGTGCCGATGTCCCCCGGTGAGGCGCCGACCCCGATGCAGGTGTAGGAACCCCTGGCGAACGGGTCGGCGGACCAGGCGGTGCGCGAGATGCGCTCGGGCGCGGGAGCACCCGAACCGAACACGTCCGCGACGATGGTGGTGGCGTAGGTGGAAACCTCCTCGTCGGACCAGGTCTCCAGTTCACGACCCAGCGAAGCACCCAGCAGCATCACCAGGACCGGTGCGCCGTGGGACTTCCACATGCTGATGACGACCGTGGGGTGGCGGTCGGTGTCACGGCACAGGTAGCCGAAGACGTACTGCTCCTTCGGCCAGAACGGTTCGCGGTAGTGCAGGGCGATCTTGTTCAGGGTGCCGAAGCCCAACCGGGCGATCGCCGACCGCTTGACCTCCGGCAGCGGGGGCTCGAAGCGCACCACACCGGCCTTGAGCACACCGAGCGGCAACGTCACCAACACCTTCTCGGCCTCGAACCCACCCCGGTCGGTCCGCACCCGCACCGACCCGGCCCCCACGTCGATCCGCGTGACCACGTGCCCCAGCCGGACGTCCACCCCCTCGGCGAGGGCGTCGACGACCGACCGGTACCCCTCACGCAGCACGCTGTCGCCGTAGCCGTAGACCAGGTACCCGTCCTCCCAGTACTTCAGCGACAGCCTGTCCGGGTCCTCCGCGACGTCCTCGCGCAGGATCACGTTGAGGTGGTAGCGGACCGCCTGTTCGTCCTCGGCGGACAACCGGCGCTCGGCCAGGACCTGCCGCACCACCTCACCGAGCGGCACGTCCGGGTGCCGCCCCCGGCGCGCGGCCTCAGCCCGCTGCTCGACCTCGTGCAGCACGCCATCGGCCAGCTCCCGGGTGCGGCTCTTGCGGCGATGCCCCGCGCGCAGGTTGTCCGCACCGAACAGGTCGAGGTTGTCGAACCCCCCGGTATAGGCGCTGTCACCACCGACGTAGCTGTGCGCGATCCCCAGGTCCTCCACCAACTCGGTGATCGGATTGCCGTCCGTGCCGTGGATCCAGTGCGCACCCAGGTCCACCCCGTGCTCATCGGTCCAGATCCGCCCGCCGACGCGGTCACGCGCCTCCAGGACGGTGACCGGGTGGCCGAGTTCGCGCAGCGCCCGCGCCGCGGCGAGCCCGGCGACCCCGGCCCCCACCACCAGCACACCGGGCAGACCGCCAGCGTCATGAGGCATGGCGCCAGTGTCCCGTGCTCGACCGGGTCCGAACAGTCCCGGATCGTGTACTGGCGCCCGACCCCGCGGTGCGCGGCAGCTCAGGCACCCAGGACGAGCACCCCCGCACCCCGACCCGCGCCGACCAACTCGGCGACCCGCGCCAAGCGGGGATCACCGGGTGCGACATCGATCTGGAAGTGCGCCTCCCACGGGGTGGCGAACGTGCCACCCCAGCGGACCACACCCCCGCAGGACGCCACGATGTCGGCGATGACAGCCCGCTGGAACCCGGTCAGGTCACCGGTCGTACCCGCCGGGTACCAACCGGGGCGGATCGCGACCGCGGTACCCGAACCGAAGTTGCTGTCCGGGCCGCGCCGCGACAGACCGGTGGCGCGGAAACCGGTCACCTCCCCCGCGCGCAGCGAATCGACCTCGTAGTGGTAGCGGCGCACGACGTGCACCAGGACCGCCTCGACCGCACCCACCCGCACCGGGACACGCAGGTCGCTGCCGGGCACCGGGCGCGTCCACACCGCCCCACCCGCATCCGCGGACGACTCGACCGGCCAACCGTTCGCACTGACCGCACCGGTACGCGGGTCACGCGGGACACGCACCGGCGGCGCCGCAGGCGCGGCGACGGCCGAGGTGGTCGACACCGCGCCGATCCCCGCCACCGCGGCCAAACCGACACCCGCGCGCAGCAGCGCCCGACGCCGGAACACAGAGGTGGACTCAGGTGATGCGAGATCTTCCGACATGACAGGGCCCTCCGAGGTCAGAGACGATTCACAACCACTGGACGCAGTGCCAGAACGACGGCCAAGCCAACGCCAGGGTGCCGGGGAGCAGGACCAGCACACCACCCCAGACCCACCGCCACCCCCACGGCACCTCCAACACCAACGCCAAACCGAAGTTGACCAGGTGCCACACCCCCGCGATCAACACCACGCCCACACCACCGACGACGGCGTCGACACCCGGCTGCCCGGTGTACCGCCAATCCGCGGCCACCAGACCCGCCGGGGCGAGCAGACCCTGACCGACCGCGTACACCAGGAGGAACACCGGCACCAACGCCAAGTGCCCGAGCAGCCAGTTGGCCACCGTGGCCACAGCCCAGGCAACCACCCGCCGAGCCCCGACCACGTCCCCCCGATCCCCCGCGCGTCACGAGCGCAGCGGCGCCTGGTACCTCTCGAAGATCCGGTACAGGTCCACCATGGCCACGCCGTAGCCGACGGAGCTGTTCGCGGTCCCGTTGTACCGGGCCATGATCCGCCTGCTGTCGTCCTCGGTCGTCAGCGGGCCCGGCCGGGCCACCCCGACATCCGCCGCACCCCAGACGTGCACCGCGGGGATCACACCCACGTTGTACACCGGATCACCGTTGAGCTTCTGCCAAACCTCCCACAGGTCGGCATCGGCATCAGGGTCCTTCACCCGCCCACCGAGGACACCCTGCCGGATGCAGTGGTTGGTGGCGACGATCGCCGTGCGGGCGAAGACCTGCCCCAGCCCCGTACTGGAATCCGCCGGACCCACCCCGGTGCCCTCGTGGTACTGCCGCACCAACGCATCAGCCGCCGGGTCCCCCACGTTGTAGGCGCGGAACTCCCATAACAGCGGACACTGGATGAGAGCCTTGCGCATCCGGTAGGACCGGGCCAGCCGGGTGATCAACCAATCCAGGGCCAACACCACCTCGACAGCCTCGGTCGTGCTGTTGAGGGTGAGGGCCTGCCACCCGTCACCACCGGTCTCCGGCACACCCCGCCCCTCCAGGCAGGCGCGCACGTCGGCCAGCAACGCGTCCCGCTTCGCCATGTCAAAACCGACGTCGAGCGCACTGTCGGGCACCTCCGGGTCGTAGCCCGACTGACCCGGGTCACGACCCGAGGAGATGTTGTTGTCGATCTCGATGGCCCCACTGCCCGACCCCACCCAAACGGTGGAGATCTGGTCGAAGGCCCAGTTCGCGGGCATCGGATAACCCAGGTTGCCGGAAAACCCGGTGGACATGTCGGAAACGAAACTGGCATCGGCCAACCCCTCGGCCGCCACCCGGGCACACACGTTGCGCGGACCGTAGATCCCCACCCGGTACTCCGCACCGTACTGGGCCACCATCGCCGCGATCGCCCGGAAGTGCGGCAGGACGTTGTCGCTCACCTGGTGGTCCAGCGCATCGAAGTCGACCGCGAAGTAGATCCGGGTACCCGACCGGAACCCGTGGTGACGCGCCCGCTGCACCGCCGCCAGCGCGTCGGCCACACCCTGCTGGTGGCTGAAGTACTCCGCGGACCCACCCAGGGTCTGGTAAATCGGAAAAGAGTTCAGCCCGAACGACCGCAATCGCTCCAACTCACCGGGCTGGATCTGCTTGTCCAACGAAGAACCCGGCGCATTCGCCAGGTAGCGCCCCACCACCCGGTACCCCGCGGCACGCAGGGCCACAGCCCGATCCGCGGTGACCTCGGTGACGCAATCGGCCGCGGTCCCCCGCCGGGTCGCGTCCCCAGTGGACACCAGCAACGACGCCCAGGTCGCGAAATCCCCGATACCGGTCACCGGCAGGGCGACGAAACCCTGAAAACCCCGGACCACCGCGGCGAGAGCACCGTCGAACACCGACGTGAACACCACCCCGGACCGCTGGTTGAAGATCAACGCGGCGCGGAACAACAACACCCAGGTGCCGGTGCTGCCGGTGGTCAACGAGTGCGCCCGAACGCCATCCCTGGTACCGGGCCCGAAGACCCCGTTCGCCACCTCGTCACCCATCCCGATCTCGTACTGGATCGCGTACACGAGCGCCTTCTGCACGTCCCGGGAAAAATAACCATCACACGGGATGATGAAGAAGTTCCGACGCCCCTGGTGACGACCGTTGAGCCACTGCTGAACCGACCGGACCTGCTCCCCACCACCAGGCAGGGCCACGTAGGCATCCATCGTCAACAGCGCCTTGAACACCTTCGGGGTGACACCATCACCCGGATAGGCGACGGCCACCCCCATGTCCTGCTTCAAACGGACAACAGCGGCCGAGACCCTGGAGTTGAAAGTACCGTCCACGTTCCCGCCGTCATACCCCTTGCAGTACAAGGCGGACTGCACGATCCGATAGACGTTCCCATGCCTGCTACCCGCGTCGACCACCGGGAACCGCGACTGCAACACCGCCAACGTCGTGGGCCCGAAACTGTCGGACAGGGCGGTGATGCCCAGTTCGTACTGCAACGCGCGGGTGAGCGCGTACACCACCGACCACCCCGTCCTGCCGTTCTCCTCCACCTTCGGAATCCCGGCCACGGAATAGGAGTTGATGAACCGCTGCGCCCGGACAACCATCTCGTCGACCACGCCACAGACCTTCCCGCCGCCCACCGGACGGCAAAGCGGACGCGCGACACCGAACGCGCGGGCGAAAAGCCCGCGGCGCACGCACCACGCGAATGAACCCCGACAACGAGCCGGCCCCCGCCGGCGGTCGAAGACCGGGCCGCGGCCCCCGCCCACGACTCCCGACCACTCCCCAGTGTTGAAAACATGCTAGCCAGATCCGAAGAGCGTTGTCGAGCAACAACAGGCCCGACGCACGAGACCTTCACGAGAAAAACACAGAACCACCACGAAACCACTTGTCCGCAATTGACAAGAAACCGAAAGCGCGTCCATTCGCCGAAATCGATTCGACTTGTCGGACGCTGTCGGCGGACACCACCGGGATGTGATCCTTCCCGAGCCCGCACCGCGTGCGGGTCCTGGGAGGAGTCAACGACGATGAAAACCCCACCCCGACGACCGCTCGCACGGCTGATCGCCGTGGCAGCCCTGGTGGCAGGCGCCACCGGCGGCATCGCCGCACCCGCCGTCGCCGCGCCCACCCCACCCACCCCCGTGGCCTGGGGACCGTGCGCGTACGAAGACCTGGTCACCCTGCCCGCCACCGAGGTGCTGCGCTACTCCTGCGCGCGCCACCCCGTCCCCATCGACCCCGCCCGACCACAACGGGGCACGGTGGAACTGGCGCTGATGCGCCGGGCCGCCGACAACCCCGACACCCGGATCGGATCGCTGTTCCTCAACCCCGGCGGACCGGGCGGCAGCGGCTACAAGCTGCCACAGGCCATGAAGAACTACCTCTCCCCCGAAGTGCTGTCCCGGTTCGACCTGATCGGGTTCGACCCGCGCGGCGTCGGGCGCAGCTCCCCGGTGCGCTGCTTCACCACCCAGGAGGACAACGACGCCCTGAACGCGCGCATCTCCGCCATCCCACTCACCGAAGAACAGGAACGCAGCACCAACGCCGCCTACGGCGACTACGGCCGCGCCTGCGGACAACTCGGCGGACCGCTGCTCAACCACATGTCCACCGAACACGTCGCCCGCGACCTGGAGCTGCTGCGGGCCGGGGTCGGCGACGCCAAGCTCAACTTCCTCGGCTTCTCCTACGGCACCCTCATCGGAGCCACCTACGCGAACCTGTTCCCGCAGAACGCGCGGGCCATCGTGCTGGACGGCAACGTCGACCCGCTGCTGCGCACCACCAACGGCCTGGAATACGACCGGCAGCGCACCGAGGGCTTCGAACTGGCGCTGGACGAACTGCTGACCCAGTGCGACTCGGCAGGCCCGGCGGCGTGCGCGTTCAGCGGCGACGCCAAGGCCAAGTTCACCGAACTGCGGGACACCGCCGAGCGGGACGGCACACTGCGCTTCCCGGCGCTGAGCCCGGACTGGCGGATGACGTTCGAGGCGTTCACCAACTTCATGTCCACAGCCGTCTACAACCAGGCGGTGGAACTGCCCACCGTGGCGATCCTCCTGCAATCCGCCTACGACGCCCTGCACCCCAGCGGAGCCCGAGCCCGAACGGCCGCCACCCCCGCGATCACCCTCCCCCCGAACGCCTTCGAGCCCAGCCGCGACATCCTCCCGGACTCCCCCTACACCAGTGACGACTCCTACTCCGCGGTGAACTGCACGGACAAGCCGTTCCTGCACTGGCCCGGCCTGGTGCCGCCGATCGCCGACGCGTGGGACCGCGCCATGCCCACCTTCGGCCGCGGCCTGGCCTGGGGCGACCCGGGGATCTGCGTGCAGTGGCCGTTCGCCGCGCGCTGGGCCGAGCGGTACACCGGACCGTGGAACCGCAGCACCCCGAACCCGGTCCTGCTGGTCGGCAACACCCACGACCCCGCGACCCGGTACGCCTTCAGCCAGCGCATGTCCACCCGCCTGGGCAACGCCCGCCTGGTGACGGTGGAGGCGATCGGCCACACCATCCTCGGCCGCAGCACCTGCGCCGACCGGATCGCCACCGACTACCTGATCAACCTCGCCGCCCCGGCGAAGGGGACCGTGTGCCAACCGAACGAGGTGGCGTTCCCGGCGCGGTGACCACCCGCCGAACAGCGGCCCGGCCCCACCCGGGCCGCTGTTCGGCAA